>JADBWH010000058.1 GCA_020404105.1 Pseudanabaena sp. M53BS1SP1A06MG
CCCTGCTTTTGTCCCACTGCTTTTTTCGACAAAAAAATTCCCACGTTTGGGCTGACATTTTCTAGCATTTGCTCCCGTACCGCTATTTCTGTTCCTTCTAGTGTTTTCAATTGCTCAGCATCTTTTGCTTCTGCATTCCGATACAAGATTTCCGCTATCTCTCTGGTGCAGGCTTCAAGTCTTTCTTTTTCTTCTGGTGTCATTTGCTTGGACTGGTTATCTTTTTTCTATTTTATCTCTCTTTTGCCTTAAGTATTTCTACTCAGTGCCTAATTGAGATGCTCCCCTTGCAATTTCTCGTGACCATCTTCAGGAGTTTTGCAAGTTTCAAAAATAGTTCTGAAATCTTCTTTCAGAGTATAGGCTAATCGCAAACGTTTAGAATAGAGTCAATTCAAGAGGAGACAATTGAACCGATTGATATGGAGCCAATTGATTTGCCAGATCCTGGGTCTGATGATTTGGATCTGCCGATTGATGAGTTGTTGGTTTATATTGCTCAACGCAAGGCGGCTGGTCAAGAGGATGCGAGTTTGGCTACGTTCTACACGTTATTAGCCAGAGCCTATAGGCGCGACAATCAAATTGCTCAGGCAATTTCTACTTGGCAAAAAGCGATCGCTCTTCAAGAAAAGCTTAATCTCTCTCTAGAACTTGCTCATAGTTTGAATGAATTGGGATTTCTGTATTATTACCAAGGAAAGTACAACAAAGCCGAACCTCTCTATCTGCGATCTCTCGAAATCAGGGAACGGGAACTAGGAGTAGACCATCCCAATGTCGCCATTAGTCTCAACAATCTCGCAGAGCTTTACCAGTCACAAGGGAAGTACGGCGAAGCCGAAACCCTTTACTTGCGATCACTGGAAATTATGGAAAGGGAACTAGGACTAGAACATCCTAATGTTGCTACCAGCCTCAACAATCTCGCATATCTTTACAAATCGCAAGGTAGGCGCAGCGAAGCCGAACATCTTTATAGGCGATCACTGGAAATCAGGGAACGGAAACTAGGAGCAGAGCATCCCGCTGTCGCCATCAGTCTCAACAATCTTGCAGGACTTTACGATTCACAAGGGAAATACAGCAAAGCTGAACCTCTCTATGCACGATCCTTAGCAATTTTCGTGAAAACCCTCGGACAAGATCATCCCAATACCCAAACAGTAACGTCTTCTCTAACGTTGTTAAAACTGCAAATCTTAACAGGTTTTGATCCTGCTACATTAGAGTAAATAATGCCGATGAAATAGAGCAAATGCTGCAACAAATAATGTCCGATGGCTAAAAAAATTAGAGAACTAAAAGCAATGCTTTTAAAAGCTGGCTTCACCTATCGCTCTGGCAAAGGTAGCCATACCGTCTGGAGTCATCCTAAACTAGAATATAGCCTCACCCTATCAGGCAAAGATAGCAACGATGCTGATCGCTACCAAGAAAAAGACGTAAGAAACGCACTACGAGATATTGACCAACAAAACGAAGGAGAACATCCATGAATCGTAACTACAGCATTTCTATCCAATGGTCAGAAGAAGATAGCAAATTTATCGCTCACCTACCCGAATTTGGTCCTTACGCCCACACTCACGGGGACACCTATGTTAACGCACTAGAAAATGCTTTAGAAATTTTGGAATTACTAATCGAAGATTACACTGCTCGTCACAAACCATTGCCAACACCACGCACAATTAAAAAATCTGACTTCATTGCTGCTTAATTGGGAGTGTCAATGCACCAATTCACCTAAGCAATCAATCAATTCACCAACGATAATTGGTTTACTCAAATATCCATTTGCACCGAGGCTGATGGCTTTCTGGCGATGGCGATCGCCTGTGCGTGAAGTTAACATCACTACAGGGATCGTATACCAGAGATCATGGGTGCGAATAGTTTGGAGCAGATTAAATCCATTTACTTTTGGCATTTCCACATCAGAAATAACCATCGTCACTTTGCCTTCAATGCGACTCAGTACATCAATCGCTTCTTGACCATCACGACATGCCATCACTTCAAAATCTAATTGTTTTAATACCCGCTCCAACATATTGCGAGTAGCGATCGAATCTTCGGCAATCACAATTGTTTTGCTTACTGTTTGATTTACCTCTTGACGAATATTTTGATTGTCATGAGTAGATATCTGATTAGATGCTTGATTTTTAATTTTACGGCTATTTTTAGTATTGCTTTTTTGCACAAATACATTCAAATTGTCAGGAATTAAAACGGGCACAACTTGTCCTGTACCTAAAATGGTGCAACCAGCCAGATAATTAGGCGTTACAACACTACGATCAAAGGGTTTCAGAATTAATTGTCGCTCTTCAATAAGCATATCGATCGCCACGACGATGGGAATATCATTACGATTGAGTACTAAACAAACTTTAGAATTTAATGATTCGCTATTTTGATAGCTATAGGGTAGAGCTTGTTTGAGATGAATTAATGGAATAAACTTTTTCCGCCAAGCAATTTCTACTGAATTATTTTCATAGTAAATTTGAGCTTCGGCATAGGGGAAAATATCTAATACATCATTTGCAGGAATAGCGATCAGGTTTTCACCGATCGCACAGATTAATAAGGTAATCAAACTCAAGCCAAGCGGCAATCGAATCGTGAAAGTTGTGCCTTGACCTTGCAATGTCTCAACTTGGATATTGCCCCGCAAACGATTGATCTGCGATCGTACAATATCTAATCCCATCCCCCTTCCAGAGATATCACTAACAATATTGCGTGTCGAAAAATTAGGCTGAAATATAAGATTCAGAATTTCCTGACGCGGGATTTTGCCAATCGGAATTTCGGCTGGACAAATATTATTTTCGACTGCTTTTTTATATACGCTATGAAGATTAATCCCATCACCATCATCTTGCAGAGAAATTACAACTTGATTCCCCGCAGTAGATGCACTCAGAGTAAGCACAGCAACTTCAGACTTACCCAATGACAGTCTGATTTCAGGTGGTTCTACACCATGATCAAAAGCATTGATTAATAGATGATTAAGTGGTGTCTGTAGCTGCTCTAGAAGAACTTGGTCAATGAGAACATCTTCTCCATAAATGACTAGTTCAACTTGTTTATTATAGCGTTGACAGAGGCGCTTTAGCTGTGGCAAGAACCGACTAGCAAGGTTTTTAAATGGGACAAGTCGTGATTGGGTAAGTTGAGCATAGAGGCGATCCAAATCTTGTCGTAAGTATTCAATTTCTTCACCCAAATCTCGATAGCTAAGATCAATATCAGCACGACTTTCTCGAACTCTGAGTAAAACTTCTTGCAAATTTTGGAGAGTACTATGCGAAGAAGAGTATTGATCAAGTTCTAATTGATCGAAATCCTCATCTACTGCCTTTAATTCTGATGCATGAGACGCCAAACCCTCTGATTTAGCATCTCCTTGAAAATTGTTAGTTAGCGTAGTGATCGCCAGTTGATCGTAAACAGTTTGCACTTGCTCCTGCAACGGAATCATTTGCAATACCAGAGCCTGTAAGTTTTTATTGGTTTGACCTAATTGTTGTTGTTGTCGCAGCAACCGTTCATGACGCAAAATCATTTCTGCGACTGTGTTAGTCATACTTTCAATTTGAGCCGAGGGAATCCGTAAATAGGAAATTGCTTCAGTCGAATTGGCAGTGACAGATGGTACTTTAGTTACTGTTTGAGGCGTGGCGATCGCTTTTTCCTCTAGCGGCAAAATTTGCTGAGGTGGTAACTCTGAGACTACTTCTGGCGCGTGTGCTGATGGATATAGATATTGCAGGCGTTGTGATCGCAAGGTACTAATCACAACTTGCACTTCAGACAAGAGAGTAGCGATCGATGGTTCTTGGTGAAGAATCGCTTCAAATGGCTCCACAATGTTAATGAGCCAATCGAGACTTAAGGTATCACCAAGGAGAAGACATTCTTCACAAAAACATTGGAGTTCATCTCTAATTAGGGTTTCAGATAAATTAGAACTAGATAATAATTTAGCTTCTACTTGCTTAATACAGGATTCCAAATCCTTTTCTAGAGAAGATCTCACAATAGAATTGATTTTTGATTTAGGCTTATTAAAATCATTATTGACGGAACTAGTGACAGCTTTATGATGAGAAGTAGCAAGATGAGTTGCCGCTTGAAATACGCCTTGAGGTTTCTCTACTATAAGTTTAGAACCTAAGCTTTCAGATTCTCCATAGTTACTTTCGTGAATAATTAAAGGTTCTTGTTGCTGATCCGTGGCGATCTCCAATAACGCATCGAAACGGTGAAGAAGCTCTTGATCAATTTTAATATCATTCAAAGTATTAGTAGGCAAGCTCGTCGCCTGAGCAAGTACCGAAGCCACTTCATCTATACCATTACTCAAAACTTCAGCAATCATCGTGCGATCGCAAAATTCATGGTGTTGCAAAATTTCCAACACATCTTCTAATTTATGGGCTAGTTCGCTAAGACTGCTCAATTCTGCGATCGCCGAACCACTTTTGAGAGAATGCGCTGCGTGCATCAAGAAAACATAATCAGGTTGTCCCGATTTGATTTGGGCTAGCCCTTTCTGGAGATTTGCTAAATAGACATGTGCATCTTCGTTAAGAAAGCACTGACGGGTTTCAATCGCAATCTCATGTAAAACATCTGGATTTAAAGTTCTCATTGGCATAATATTGCAATTGTGATTACGCAGATTTCTCTAGGCGGAACTGACGCACGGATGTCTGTAGCTCATCAACAACACCCACCAGTACTTGAAGTGAAGCAACTACTGTCTGCGTATCTGTTGCTGTGGATTGAGCGATCGCATTGGCATTTTCCATAATACCATTCACCTTCTGGGAGACCTGCGTTTGTGAAATCGTACTACTGGAAATTGTCTGCAAATAGTTATCGATGGTCTGGCTCAGTTCTGCTAAGCCCTTAAGGGTATCCTTAGTTTCTTCAACCGACTGTGTACCTGCAACTACTTCCGATGTCCCTACTTCCATTGCTTTTAAGACTTCTGTAGTCTCATGCTGAATGTTAGTAACCAGCAATTGAATTTCTCTAGTTGCCTCGGTAACTCGGTCAGCCAAACGACGCACCTCATCTGCAACCACACGAAAACCCTGTCCATTTTCACCAGCTCTCGCAGCTTCAATTGAGGCATTGAAAGCAAGTAAGTTGGTCTTTTCAGAAATGCCTGAAATAATCGAGACAATTTGCGAAACCTCTTGCGATGACTCGGCTAATTGCTTCATTTTTTTCGCAGTGGCGGCAACTGTAGACCGAATGGCTTTAATACTAACAACAGTGCGATCCATTTTTGCATCCCCTTCACGGGCGGCGATCGCGGCTCGTCTTGCCACATTCGCCGCATCTTGAGCCGATTGAGCCACCTGAGCGATAGATTGAGTATTTTGTTCTACAGCTTCTAGGGCTTGAGCAATCCCGTCAGACTGGGCTAAGGATGCACTGGAAAATTTCTGCACCGAGTTTTCACTTTCCTTTGCCAAAGATTCCGCGTGGATTGCTGTAGATTTGACTTCTTCTACCAATTTCCGTAATTTGCGAATCGTGGCGTTAAACGCATCGGCGATCGATCCCACCACGCCATCAGTTACCTTTGCTTCAGCAGTTAAGTCACCTTTTTGTGCGCCTTCAATTTCTAAGAGCAAATTAATAACTTCTCTTTGAAGTAATTCTTTCTCTTTGCGTTGAAGTTCTGCTTCTTGTTCTTTAAGTAGTGACTGTTGGGCTAGTGTCTGCTCAGACAGCTCGATGCTATCTGCCATACTGTTAAATGATTGGGTCAATTCCCCGATTTCATCATTGGCAAATATCTCTGCCCGCACCTTGCGATCGCCCGATGTAAATCGCTTAGCGATCGGGGTAAGTGCCTGTACAGGCTTGGCAACAACCCGGTCTAAAAATCTTGCCAACAAAATATCCAAGAGAATGACGATCGCTGCCGAAATACTCAGAGAAATCCATGTGTTTTTCAGCAAATCATTCATTTCAGTTTCAGGAGTACCACGGACTAAAATACCGACAGGCTCATTGCTGTATATTGGTGAACTTCCTGTGTCTGTTTCGACAATTCGATTGGGAACTGCTCTAGCCGCCATTGTGTAGTAGGTGTTGCCGACTAGAACCCGACCCGTCACTGTTTGTCCATTGCCCACAGAGATAGCTCGTTTAAGTAACTCATCCGCCGCATCACCTGACATCGGCAGGTTTAGATTACTCGTCTCAGAGTTAAGTTGTTCGACAGAAGTAGCGATCGCAAATTCTCCTGAAGGTTTGCGATAATATACAGCACTATAGCCACCTAATCCCTTTTTGCCTGTTGGCTGGCTGGTTGATGCTAGAGCTTTGACAGTATTCTCTACAATTGGCGATTTTTTATTGACAATATCTCCTGAAATCAGGACACCAATAATTTTTTGGGTAGCAGGATCTTTAACGGCGGTGGCGGTATAGCGAATCAGCGCATCCGTCGGCGTAAATCCATTCGGTAGGGGAGGTGCTTCCTTTTGGAGATCATCAGCGCTGACAATTGCGGTAGCTTTGATTTGATTGGGATCTTTGAGAATATCGCTGACTAGATTATTGGGATCAAAATCTTGCCCTGCGCGATCGCTATTGGCACTAACAATCACCTTGGCATCAGTACCCACTAGAGTTGCATATTCAATCTTTCTTGCCTTGATCTCATTCTCCAGAATCTTTCTCACCTGTTCTTTTAATGGTGCTGGCATCGGCTGCTTACTGGCATAAGTACTTGCAGCACTAATTACCGCAGCATTATCTGATTGCCCTCGAAAGCCAAATCCCATCTGGTTGATTTTGATGTTGTAGTTGATCTCCATAACCGACACTTCTGACTGCGCCTGTTTGAATAACTGATCCTGCAAAGAGCGTCCAATTAAGAATGCACCAAAACCAACTAAGGACAAAGAAAGGAATTCAGAAACTAGTAGAGCCGTAAACTGCTTCTGTCCGACGGATAAGTCATAAAACCAACTTAGGGAAGATGATTTTGTTTTCGATTCAGCCTTTGACGATTTGGTAACCTTTTTAGCTTTTGGGACATCTTTGCGTAGAGGTGATGCTTGAGCTGCTGTTGATGACAATGCAACTTGTGAATTAACCTGTGAAGTTTTTAGCGAAGCGATCTCTAGTGATCGCTTCCCATGCTCTTCATTAATTGATAGTAAATCTGCACCACTTTGTCCCTCACCCATAGCTTCGATCGCCTTACTCGCGATCGCGGCATATGTACCATCCTGATCAATAATTCGTTGATAAATCTCCCTAGCTCCTGTTAGATCTCCCTGACTCTCTAAGTCATACGCTGAGAGGATCTGAGCCATCGGATCACTTGCCTGCGGTGAATTACCATTAGCATGTCCATTACCATTAGCAGACATAACCGTTGAAGCTAACGTATCGTTATTAGGTATCATAGAAATTATTAGAAATTATTAGAAATTATTAAACAAATTAAATTTAGGTGAATGATGCAACGCATCATTCACCTAAAAAATCCCTATGCAGTTGAAATACCAACTAATTTAGTGCTCTCTTCACGCTCCCCCACATCAGGATTTAAAATCCGAAACACCTCATTGATATTGATGATTCCATAGGTATTGCCATCAATCTTTGCTAACCCTAACAATAAAGATTTAGAACGTAGTGGTAACTTATCTGGCACAGGAAAAAGCTTTTGCGTATCAAGGCTAATAATTTCCTCAAGCCCCATCACTACACATGCAAGGCGACGAGTTTCTCCATCTGGCATAACCAGACGTAGGGCGATCGCTTTCATTATTTTTGCCAAAGGCATTGGCTGAATACCAAAGAACTTCTCCAAGTGCAGAACCCATAACAAACTACCGCGTTGATTAGTAATACCCAATAAACAGGGATGCACTCCGGGGATGGGACTAATATCTTGAGATTGTAATTGGACAACTTCCTCCACATGCTCTACTGGGATAGCAATCCGCAACAATGAGGAAACCCTAAGTCGGCAATATTCTTGAATCATAGAATTATTCTTAAGCAACTGACCAAAACGATTTAACAAGTCAATATGCAATTGCTAATTAACATGCTGATAAACTGTGTCTAGCAATTGCTTAGGAGCAAAGGGCTTTGTCAAATAAGCATTCCCTCCCTGTCTCAAAGCCCAAAACTTATCGAATTCTTGATCCTTAGAAGTACAAAAGATAATAGGAATATGCTTCAGTTCATTCTGATTGCGAATGGTTCGACATAAATCTAGACCACTCTGACCTGGCATAATCACATCTAAAACAATCAAATTTGGTGGGGTATGATTTGATAGCCATTGCCAAGCATCTTCAGCATTTCCTTGCAAAATCACATCAAAGCCAGAACGTAATAGCAAGCTGGAAATAAGTTGTTGTTCTGCATGTCCATCTTCGACAACAAGTACTGTTTTCATAAAGTCTTCAATGATTTTTAGGCTTAATTTAGTGTTGTTAATTAACTTTGTGAATTCACTAAGTTACTATAAACGGCTCGAAGAACCACCAATCGTGACATCAATATCACTACTAAGTTGATTGCTTAGATATTTATTGTTCTGAAGTAGTCTCTGAACTTTAGTAACTAGTTTGTCGGCATTTACTGGTTTAGTAATATAGCCATTTGCCCCCGCAAGCTGCGCCCTCATCCGATCAATGATCCCATCCCTACCAGTAAACATAACAATTGGGATATTTCGCATATGTCGTGATTGGCGCAACATGGTACAAAGTTCATAGCCATCAATTTCTGGCATAGTAATGTCCATTAAAATCAGTGCAGGTTTTTGGCGAACTAATGAAGTCAAACAACTAGTTGGATCAGTGATTTCCAAAATCTGAAATCCAAACATTTCCAACACCATTTTGACCTGACGCTGGACTGTATGGCTATCATCAATACAGGCTATTAATGGACCAGTGGGAGCTTGAAAAGAGATCGCCGCACCTGTACCTGTTGATGAGGGAAAAACCTCCAAAGTCTTATTAGCAATCAACGGACTCAACCAAGCTGATAACATATGAGGTTCTTTGCCAATCTGGTGACAAATTTCGTAGATGCTTAGTTTTTGCTCTAAGATATCCAACCAAACTGTCAAGCTTATATTTTGTAAGCTGATATTTGAAGATAAACCATTTTCTCCTTGAGCATTTAAGGTAGCCTTATTAGCATTTTCCCAAAAATTACTAAAGTTTTTGACTTTACTGCGATCGAGATAGATTCGCGAAAATGGAGAGGAAATGTGAGTATGGAGTTTTTGCCAAAAGCGCACATGACTAACAATCGGCTTAATTAAATCCGATAATGGTGCAGCAATTAGTACAGGTTTAATACAAACATTAGATTCAAATTTCACATAGGCTTTAGTATGCGAAATGGCATGGATTAGTGCTTCTCTAGATAAACTTAGAAGCAACCGACGAAAATCAGTAAGGGAAAGGTTATGCTCTAGTTGCCATTCATAGAGACTCTCATATTCTGATTTGTCTTCACTAAGTCTTGGTAATGGCAGATCTGGTTGTATTTGCTGCCAGAGTAACCCAAAGCGTTCAGGGCTAGAACCAATGGTTGTGGCAAAATATAATCGAGAGCCACCTATATACAACTGCCAACCAATTGAGTCATCTTGCGGGATAGATATCGATAGACATCCTGTTAGCTCTCTTTGAGCAATAACCTGCAATAACTTATAGGGATTGTTGAGACTGCCTTGCATGGAATTGGAGTAATAAATTTAACTGAATTACCAGTCAGAACTAACAGTTCCATGTAAATGGAACCTAAATCTCCCAGTATAAATACTTAGAATATATGTCTCGAATTCTAAATTTTAGCCATTATTATGATTACCATAGGTAAGATAAGCGGAACTATGTTGTAGTCTACACTACATATGCTATCCCCAAATATCACCACTTAATCTGATTGACTGACAAAAGTAGCAAGAAAGTATACAGAGATTGAATTTGAGTAAAAAAGAGGCGTATGCTGTTTTTATCAAAGAAAGAGCACAGGACAAATGACCCAAAACGCCTCACGTATCTAGAATGAACGAACAAAAGTCGGGAGTCAATACAGTGACTGGTCAGATGTGCGC
>JADBWH010000059.1 GCA_020404105.1 Pseudanabaena sp. M53BS1SP1A06MG
ATAGCCTTAAAGCCTTATTACGCACAAACAAAGCAGTACGAATCGCCTCATCTATGAGGTTGTACTGCTCTGTCTTGCCTTTAAGTTTTGCTTCAAGTACTAACATGGATTTAGTAAGTCTTATGCTGTATATTATAGCATACATTAATACAAAGCCGTCCTTCTAGCACGGGGTTTTAGACCCAATTTCCCGATAAACCCAAAACATAAGTGGCGGCGCTTCGTGCCGCCACTTATTATTTAACGTCAGTTCGAGTTAAGCTAGCAAATTTTAAAAGCCTAAAAGTAAAAGCCTTGCTAAGCAAGGCTTTTACTTTTAGGCTTTGAGAGAGGGTTTGCTACGCAAACCCTCTCTCAAAGCCCGTTTCAAATTATCCCGAACTCGCGTTATTTAAAAACCTGTATTCGCTTACGCTCAAGGGGATATAGCGTTTTTCAAGCAAGAGAGGTACTGCGATTAATTAAAGTACCTACGGATTCGCTCAGGCAACAATGGCTGAGCGAATCCGTAGCCATACAAACTCGGTGATACCTTTTTTCTCGTCACGTCCCTTAAAGGTGATGCAATTGATTGAGTGATTTATTTTGTTCCTCTGCAACTGGCGCGATCACTAAAACTCATTTTCTGTATTGTCGCCAGAAATTGAAATGACGGGATCGAATTCACGATAAAATTATGCACTCATAATCAAGTTAAATTAAAAGCTAGTAACTGAGCTTTTTATCCAAATTTTTATAAATATCACGCATGTGGATTTAATTAGTTTATTTGATACACCTAAACCCGTAATCGGGGTCATTCATCTTTTACCATTGCCTACTTCACCACGTTGGGGGAGCAGCCTTAAAGAGGTCATTGATCGAGCCGAACAAGAAGCCACCGCCCTTGCCGCAGGCGGAGTCCAAGGAATTATCGTAGAGAATTTTTTTGACGCTCCCTTTACCAAAGATCGAGTTGATCCTGCGGTGGTTAGTGCCATGAGTTTGGTTGTGCATCGTGTCAAGCAGATGGTCGGTATCCCTGTAGGCATTAACGTGCTGCGGAATGATGGTCATAGCGCGATGGCGATCGCATCCTGTGTTGGCGCTCAGTTTATCCGTATCAATGTCCTTATGGGCGTAATGGCAACCGATCAAGGAATTATTGAGGGTGATGCTTATCAACTACTACGTTATCGCCGTGAACTTGGGACAGATGTAAAAATATTTGCCGATGTTTTGGTCAAACACGCTCAACCCATTTCAGTACCCAAAATTACTGCGGCGGTTCACGATACGATTCATCGCGGACTTGCCGATGCTGTGATTCTATCGGGATGGGCAACAGGCAATCCACCCACAACGGAGGATCTCAAGGAAGCAAAGCTTGCTTGTGATGAAACACCTCTATTTGTTGGCTCTGGCGCAACATGGGATAATGTGCCGCAATTGATGCAATATGCTGATGGTGTCATTGTTTCCAGTTCCCTCAAGCGCAATGGTCAAATTCAACAGGCGATCGATCCGATTCGGGTCAGCCGTTTTGTTGAAGCTGTCCGTTTGGATATTGCTAACCGCAAAAAAAATCTGGCTGAAGAGCAAATATTGCGATCGCCAACTGTGTCAATTGGATAAAATCTTATCGAACTGATCGAAAACGTGGGTTCATCCCTCATCCTTGGGGCTATTAGCAGGTAGGTACAAATTGTCTGGAACAAATATGCGAAAACGATCTGAGCCTTGGTTGCATCGGTGGTCGCACCCTGCGATCATTGCGATCGCTATATTTGGCTTTTCGCTTACAACCTATTTAACCGTCACACACTTCTTTGGTCAAAAAGTTGCTCTTTGTGATGTTCAAGGCAGTGGTTGTGACCTAGTACTAAGTAGCGAATATGCCAAAATCTTTGGTATCCCCCTTACGATTTTTGGAGCCTTAGGTTATCTGACGCTGGGGCTTCTGGCTGGAGTACCAATGTTGCTAAAACGCGACGATCCCAAAGAGCAAGCCAAAATCAAGGAAGTTGCCAATTTCTTGATGTTTATGGTGTCGTCAGCAACATTTGTTTTTAGTGGTTACTTAATGTATCTACTTGCATCAGGTAAAGTTGACAGCATTAACGGACAACCACAGTTTTGCCTTTACTGTGTCACTTCAGCGACAAACATGGCGTTGATTTGGTTTCTGACAGTATTTGGCAATTCTTGGAAAGATGTGGGGCAGTTATTCTTCACAGGTGCGATCGTGGCAATCATTACTTTAACAGGTACTCTTGGTGTCTATGCTAGCCAGAGTAAACTTGCTGTGCAAAGTAACTCCTTTGCTGGAAGGCTTGCTCAGCACTTGACTGCCACCAGTGCAAAGATGTACGGTGCATATTGGTGTCCGCACTGTCACGACCAGAAGGAAAGATTTGGCGAGGCAAAAAAATTAATTCCTTACGTGGAATGCGATCCCAAAGGTGAAAATCCCCAAACCCAACTATGTATAACCAAGGGCATTAAGGGTTATCCCACTTGGGAAATTAGTGGCAAGATGTTTTCAGGCGATCGCTCTCTAGATGAGCTAGCTGATTTATCAGGTTATACAGGCGAGCGTAAATAAAATTATCAAATAAAAAAGGGATGCAATGCATCCCTTTTTTTATTTGATAGGAATGAATCCTAATTTCTGGACAATTTGCTGACCTTGAGGCGAAAGGGCAAACTCGATAAATTGCTTAACAACAGGAGTAGTGGTTTTCTTAGCTCCTAAAAACAAGCTACGACTAATCGGATACTTACCAGATTTAATCGCGGCAATATCAGTAGCATTTATGTCATCAATTGCCACTATTCTGACAATTTCCTGCTTTTCCACTTGAGAAACTGTGGCATAACTGATGCCATTGTCACCTAAATCTCGCAAAATTGCTGTCGTTTCATCCTGTTTCCAAGTAATGAAGTTAGGGCTATCAGGAGGAAAGTTTTGACCAAGCAGGACGATATCTTGAAAAGCTTCTCTAGTGCCACTTGAGGTTGCACGATTAATTACTTTAATCGGTTGATTTGTACCACCAACTTGTGACCAATTAGTGATTTTGCCCTGATAAATATCACGTACTTGCTCCTTAGTTAAATTGCCTTTAAAGGGATTGTTAATGCCCACTACTACCGCGATCGCATCTTTAGCGATCGGTACTAGTTGAACACCTGCTTGGGCTTCTGCGGCTTTGAGGGGGCGAGATGTTGCAGCGATCGCGATCGAGCCACTGATCAGATTTTGCAAACCTTGACTAGAGCCATTAGGTTTACCATCAGGCAATCCGAATGTGGTGGGGATATTCGGATTAACTTGGCTATAGGCAGTCCGCAGTTCTTTAATTAACGTCACCATCGTGGTACTGCCGTCAATTTCCAAAACATTGGGATTGGGCAAAGATGTATCAAAATTTAAGCTAGTTGGAGTTGGCGCACTGGTTTTAGTCGCCGTAGGAGATGTTGCTTCAGGTGCGGCTGTCGAAGTTGGAGATTGAGTTGGTTTGCTCTGCTGCGAAAAGAACCAATAGCCACCACCCGCAATCCCTGCTGTAACCAGTAATGACAGAACTAAAACTGTAGTTTCTTTGCCCTGTGACATAAATTTTAAATACCTAGATATCTGGCATAACTTTAGCGTGAATTCAGATTAAAAGCCTCTACCAACAACATATTTGTATAAGAGATAAGCGGTGCTTTGCGCCGCCTATCTTTCTATGCTATTTAATAATCCAATTAAGCTTTGTCCCACAGCATAGGCGAGATTTACAGGAACAGCATTGCCAATCTGTTTATATTGACTGGTTAATGCCCCAACAAAATCCCATTCATCAGGAAAGGTTTGAATTCTTGCATATTCTCTAACAGTGAGAGGTCTTGTTTCGTCAGGATGACATCTTTCTGTTTGCTTTTGGGCTGGTGAACAGGTCAGGGTTAAACTAGGTTGATCCCAAGCTAATCTCCTTGCCATTCCTGTTTTACCACCTCCTAGAAAATAACTTTTTTGCATATATTCTTTTTGCAAATCATCGGGCAAGTCTCGCCAATAACCACCTTGAGGTACAAGATCTAATATTTCCTTTTTCCTTTTTGCATAGGTTTGACCTTGAGACTTTGGTACATCCGTTGGATACAATTCACCTGCTTTGAGTGCGTCTTTAAGCACCATAACTTTGTTGTGAGGTGTGGGCCATTTAAAATCAGCAATCTTGACTAAATCATTTCTAATACCGATTAAAAATAGGCGTTCTCTTTTTTGTGGAACCCGATAAAATATAGCCTTCAAAACCTGTGGTTCTATCAGTGTATAACCAAGATCTTGAATGATTGATTTCATTACAGACAAGGTTCTACCGTTATCATGTTTTAGTAATCCACGGACATTTTCACCTAAGAATATTTTGGGTTGTAGTTCTTTAATAGCTCTAGCAAATTCAAAAAACAATGTTCCTCTTGTATCTTCAAATCCTAGTTTATTACCTGCATAGGAAAAGGCTTGACAAGGGAAGCCACCTGCAAGCAAATCAACATTAGAAAATCCTGTAAAATTTACATTTTTAACATCGCCTTCGATGACATTCCAATTTGGTCGATTAGTGCGTAAAGTTTTGCAAGCATCTTTATCAAATTCATTTAATGCGATCGCATTAAATCCAGCACGCTCTAGTCCAATTGCAAGTCCACCCGCACCCGCAAAAAGTTCTATTGAATTAAATATCTTGATGGGTTTAATAGTATTTATATTATTCTCTGGACTTTGAGAAAATATGTTTCTAATTTCTTCAAAGTGGAGTAAATCAGATATTTTATATTCTTTTTTATTAGTGACAGAGTTAAATACAGGTGTTATTTTTTGATTTTTCTCCCATTTTAATAATGTTGACTTAGAAACAGATGTGATATCTGCTAAAAGTTCGGCGGGAATAACTTGTGTATCAAACATTGAAATTATCGAAACCTGCGTATTTTTTGAAAGATAGTAAAAATAGACTTTTTAATAAGTTATTATCGATTGCATTAAGTTCTTGAATTACAGAATTTGATTCTTGTTCAAAGTCACCACTACTTACAATGTCGTCAATCACTGATGGTAACTTCTCACACAATTTTTTAAAAGCTGTTTGATCACCTGTCACTAATTCATAAAACCTATCAATCGACATTTGGCGTATGCGTTGATCTGAAACGGAAATACCACCTAATTTTATGTGCCAAGCTATATTTTGACTTTTTTTGCTATTACTTCTACCAATAGACATATAGCATTTGGATTAGTTCTTATAGTCTTTTGCATCATCTCATATGTTTCTGCTGAAGATTTAGAATTCATGGTGTTGTGCTTATTCTTCATCTCCACATAATAACTAAGCTGATCATTAGATATGTCATAACCTGATTCAGGTAAATACCATCCATTTTCACTACCTATATATCGAAATATATTTTGATGAAAATATCCAATCTGGTTTGTATTTGATTTATCTACTTGTCTTATAACTTCATTCTCAATTACATCATTAATATTTTTGCCATAAACTTTAGAATCGAAAGTTAGTTTAATGGGATCGATCAGATTTTTATTAAATTCAGATAAATCAACTTTGAATCTATATTTATTTACAGTTTCTTTGACATGGTTATACAAGTTTTCATTACTAATAAAATCAAGATTATAATCTCTCATTTTTGTGATTCTAAATTGACAGGGGGATTTATTCCTGAATTTTAAGATGTTTTACTATGATACAGACATACTGATGACTCAGCAAATTCAAAACCTTCATGAGCTAAGATCTAGTCTAGAAGTAGTAATCATTGACGTGACGTGTTTCAACAACTCCGATTTCAGGCAAACCAAATTTGGCGACATCAGGTCGTGGCAGTCCTTGCCAATCTCAAGGTAGCGATCGCCCTTCTATTATTAATTGCCCTGTTTAGCATCCTTGGCACGGTGATCGAGCAGGGGCAAACCCTTGATTTCTATCGCGAAAATTATCCTGAACATCCTGCCCTATTTGGTTTCTTGTCGTACAAAGTGATTTTGGCGATCGGATTAGAACATGTTTACGGTAGCTGGTGGTTTCTCACTTTACTGATTTTGTTTGGCACAAGCCTCACCGCTTGCACTTTCAATCGCCAATTGCCAATCCTTAAGGCTTCTAATCGTTGGTTTTACTACACTAAGCCCCAAAGTTTTGCGAAACTGCCCCTTGCTACGGAAATTGTCGGCGGCAATCTCACCCAGCTAGCACAGTCATTACAGTCTAAAAATTACAAGGTATATCAAGCTGACGATCGCCTTTATGCTCGTAAAGGACTTATTGGCAGAATAGGTCCAATCATCGTTCATGCCAGTATGTTATTGGTTTTGATTGGCTCGATCTGGGGTTCGATGACAGGTTTCATCGCGCAGGAAATGGTTCCCAGCGGCGCGACATTTCAAGTAAAAAATATAACGGAAGCAGGGATGTGGTCGGCTTCTCAAGTTCCCAAGGATTGGTCAGTGCGCGTTAATCGCTTTTGGATTGATTACACACCAACAGGAAGAATTGATCAGTTCTATTCCGATTTGTCGATTATTGATAAAGATGGCAAAGAAGTTGATCGCCAAACGATACATGTGAACAAGCCCTTGAAATACAAGGGAGTCACCTTCTATCAAGCGAACTGGGATATTCACGCCATCAAATTTACGCTGAATAATAGTCCTGTTCTCCAATTGCCTGTCAATAAATTGGAATCTCAAAATGGTGGGCGGCAAGTTTGGGGAACATGGATTCCGACTAAGCCTGATCTCAGTGCAGGAGTGACACTCATTACGCCAGATTTGCAAGGTACTTTCTTGATTTATGACGAGCAAGGAAATCTACTCACGACAGTGCGAACTAATGGTAAAGCAGAAGTTAATGGTGTTACCTTTACGCTAAAAGAAGCAATCGGCAGCACAGGCTTACAAATCAAAGCTGACCCCGGAATTCCCATTGTTTACGCAGGATTTGGACTGTTGATGTTGGGTGTCATAATGAGCTATATCAGTCATTCACAGATATGGGCTTTGCAGGTTGGCGATCGCCTTTATGTTGGAGGCAAGACCAATCGCGCCCAAGTCAGTTTTGAGGCAGAATTAGTCGATGTTACGAATGTGGTTGATAGTCAGGCGATCGCTTCTGGAGTTGCTGCCTAATTACAGTTAAATAAACTTATGTATAAAAATTCTCAAGATTTTCCTTTTACCAAGATTTTAGAAGACAATTGGCTGACTGTGCGGCGCGAACTTGAACAACTCAGCGATCGCAGTTTTGTGGAATGGCCAGAAAAGCACCTCTATCAAAATGGCTGGGATATTTTCGGTTTGTACGCCTTTGGCATGAAACTAGACAAAAATTGCCAACTCTGTCCCGAAGCCACCAAACTAGTTGAGCAAATTCCTAATCTCGTCACCGCAGGCTTTTCTTCCCTTAGACCTGGCACTCATATCAAGCCCCATACTGGCTATCCCGATGGCGTACTGCGCTGTCATTTAGGATTAGTTGGTTGTGAAGGATGTGGACTGAGAGTTGGTGATGAGACACGCAAATGGGAAGAGGGTAAGACGTTGGTATTTGACGACACCACTGAACATGAGGCATGGAATCGTGGTACACAAACCCGCATCGTTCTACTCTTAGATTTTAAATACCCTGTAGAGGAAGAGAAGTCCAATAATTTAGAGGATAAAAGTGTAATGGAATTACTTAAGGGCGCTTTACCATTCTTTAAGAAGAAATAAATCTCTTCACCATTTGCAATATAAGTAGGACTTACGCATTAGGTAGATGTGGTGCGGGCTTCGCCCGCACCACATCTACCTCAATCTTAAGAAATTCGTTCGGTTTGCGTAAGTCCTAATAAGTTCAGAATAATTTGAAATAGACTTTGCTCTGCTACACAAACCACGGCTCGAAGCTCACAATCAAAAGCTTTGCTAAGCAAAGCTTTTGATTGTGAGCTTATAAAGTCTATAAATTTAACTATAACTGACGTTACAGCCTATTGAAGCTTTGAATACCATAGAAATATTTTTGAAAGGGGCGCGAAGCGCCCCTTTCAAAAATATTTCTGGGGCTTAAGTAAGCGCAAAAAGACGTAACTAAACTTGCAAGAGACCAAAATCATTGAATTTTTGTCTCCTCTTGGTTGAAATAAAAATTTAATAGTTTTGGCTAGGATTGATTGCTGTTTAAAACAATATCACCAAAAAAGGCTCTCAATCCTTTTGAAGAGGCTGGGATTTAGTTACTAAGCAATCACACTAGAGCCAAAGCGAATTGAGTAGACCTCTTGTTCCTTGTCAGTGTAGATTTCGACATCGGACTTGGGATAGGAAACACAAAGCAAAATATAACCCTTGGCATCTAGCTCTTCACCCATGCCTCCGATGCCCATGCCTTGGCTTTGGTCAACTTCACCCTTCACGATTTGGGCAGCGCAAGTTGTACATACACCTGCATAACAAGAGCAGGGCAAATCAACACCCGCAGAGATCGCGGCATCAAGAATAGGTTGGTCTTCGGGGACAGGCACAATATAGGTTTGTCCGTGATGATGGAGGGTAGCTGTAAAGATCTGAGTCATTTTTATAAATTTTAGTGCGTAACGTGAATGATAAGATAAGCAACTGGCTTAATTTTATCTTCTCCTATGCAATCCCGCCACATCGCCCGCGAACTCGCATTATTTAGTATCAATCAATTACCTAGCCAACCCCAAAAGCTAGAAACAAAAACCCTTGATGACATCGTTACTGCGGTTGTGCGATCACTGCATGATGAAACTAAAGAATTATTACAAACCGCCAGTGTGGAGTTACAACGCAGTCAAGAACGCATATCTTCTAGCGAAATCCGTACAGGTGATATCCGCCAAGATCTTCAAGCAGTTGAAGGGATGGTTCGCGAGGCGATCGAGCTAACCAAAAATGCGATCAACAACATTGGTTCAGCATTGGAGTTTCCTGTGACCTTAGTGTTGTCCCAACGGGATGAAGTGCGTAACTACGCGATTGATATTCTCAAAACTGTAAATACGAAGCGATCACACATCGACGAAACTATAAGTAGCGCACTAGTGAATTGGCAACTTGATCGCCTTGCCCAAGTGGATAAGGATATTTTGCGGATTGCCACGGCAGAAATGATGTTTATGGGTGTAGCGAGCAAAATCGCGATTGATGAAGCGGTAGAATTAGCAAAACGCTATAGCAGTGAGGATGGCTATCGGTTTATCAATGGTGTACTCCGCCGTATTGACGATCAACTGAAAGCATTACGTAAAACCCAATAAAGCAGACTGTCATTGTTGCATAAAATGGGGAAGGGAAGGTAAATTAGGTATTGATTAGGAGAACAAAACCAGCAAATGAAACAGAAATATCAACTTCACAGCTTCTGATTGATTTGTCATAGCTATAAAGGTTAATTTCTAAATTCATCAATCTAATTCAGGACTTAATAGGCTGTATTGCCTAGCTTCTAAATATTCATCAACAATTTTTAAAACTTCGATAAGTTATTGCAACTAAAATCATGAGCAACGATCTAAATTTTCAATCTAATTCTCTAAGTAACGATAGTGGCAATATCGACATTAAAGAACATGATGGCAAAGCCAATCCTAAGCCACAAGATAGTTTCGTCAAGCTTGCTATGCGTAATATGGTAAAAAAGGGTGGAACATCGCTATTTCATTTTTCTCTGACAATTTTTGGTGTGATTGGCATCTTAGTAGGTTTAGCGATCGTTTTTCATTAGCATCTCAACAGTAAAATTAAAATATTGATACACAGATACAAATTTCTGACATCTATGTTTAAAGGTTTATACATAGCAATAGGATAAGAATAGTGAATACAGTCTAATGAAGCTTTGAATGGTCTAGAAATATTTTTGAAAGTGTTACGAAGCGCCACTTTCAAAAATATTTCTAGATCTTAAATAAGCGCAAAGCATTTAGGATTTCTATATTTAGACGAATTTAGATTAATTTTTTGTTAATTGAGGTTATTGAGAGTTGAGCATTGATCTATATTGCGAAGTCTATCCAGAAGTTATCTCTCATCATCCAATCTCATTGGAGCAATGGCAGGAATGGTTTTCTGTATGGGAGAAGTATCTATTGAATAAACAGGAAATCAATGATGGAGAATATGAACTATCACTAGCCATTACAGATGACGATACGATTCGTCAGTTCAACTTGCAGTACCGCCAACAGAATCGACCAACGGATGTTCTGTCCTTTGCTGCCTTAGAGTCGGAACTTCCTGAGATCCCCTTGACAGATGACGACTATGTAGAACCAACTAATTTGGGTGATATTATAATTTCCCAAACTACAGCAATCCGTCAATCTGAAGAAAGAGAACATTCATTAGTCTACGAATTTGCTTGGTTAGCAGCTCATGGATTGTTACACTTACTAGGATGGGATCATCCAGATGAGGAAAGTTTAGAAGCAATGCTCAAGCAACAGGACTCAATGCTGAGTCTAATTTCAATATAAATCAAGATAATGTAACGAATACAGTCTATTGAGGTTTTGAGTAGCACAGAAATATAGATAATTCAAATAAAAACTACAGCCTCGACTTCGTTCAGCTAATTTACACGGAGGGCTGAGCGAAGTCTAAGCCCCACTAAAAGTTATTCAAAACAACTATAATTTTGAAAGTGTTGCTTCGCGCCACTTTCAAAATTATTTCTGGGTTTTAAGTAAGTGCAAAGCGCTGTATAAGCTGATTTTTGGGGCTGATATTTGAAAATAGCTATGATTGAAAGCATAAGTTGGGTAAACTATTTGGCAGAATCTTGACAATTGCTTGGCAAAATCTAATTGGAAAACGATCCATGAATATTGATTTACCGATCTCAAGAATATTTGCAATTAAATCGCCCCAATCGCTTTTTTTATCTGAGCAAATGACTCCAATCGACGAGTTTGAACAATCCGAAGAGATAGCAAGCCAGCGCATTAATTCTTTTCAAATTGCCACAAATTTATTTCTTAGTTTTAAATATGCTGGACAAGGCGTTAGCTATGCCTTTCGTACTCAGAGGAATTTCCGAATTCATGTAATCATCGGGTTGATCGCTTTATTCCTCAGTCTCTATTTTAAGTTATCTGCCATCGCCTGCTCGATAATTAGCTTGACGATCGCCCTAGTTTTAGTACTGGAATTACTAAATACGGCTTTGGAAGCAGTTGTAGATTTAACTGTAGGTCGTGAGTTTCATCAGTTAGCCAAAATTGCTAAGGATTGCGCTGCAGGAGCAGTATTAATTGCGGCGATCACTGCGCTGATTATTGCGGGAGCGTTGTTATTGCCCCATATTTTGATTGCCTTTGCATAATCTCACCAAAGTTGAGAGACAAGTGCATCTGTCCTTTAAAAGCGCATATTTAAGTTTGTAGATAGAATTAACAGATTGAGAAACTAACTGTTTGAGATAATAAAAAACTAGCGATGCAGAGGCAAAATGATTACGTAGTTGTTTAGGATAGACTAATCCTTGCAACAATTGGTCGTTATGCTATTTGGCTTTGTCTAGCTCATCTTCTTTACATCTTTTTCGACCACCGTCTATGTCTTACTAGACATAAAAGCTCATTTAAAATATTCTCCAAATCTCTTTATTGGTTCAGTAGCGCACCAATTAGCATCATGCGCTACATCACGAATGATCACCATGAGGCTATAAAATGTATTGCGAGTTACCTAAGAAATACAAGATTATATGCCCCGCCGTAATGACATTCAGAAGATTTTGCTGATTGGCGCTGGTCCGATCGTGATCGGGCAAGCCTGCGAATTTGACTATTCGGGAACCCAAGCCTGTAAGGTTCTACGGGACGAGGGCTATTACGTGATCCTAGTTAACTCCAATCCCGCTACGATCATGACCGATCCCTCCACAGCTGATCGGACTTATGTTGAACCAATTACCCCCGAAGTCGTAGCTCAGATTATTGAAAAAGAGCGTCCTGATGCCATCCTGCCGACGATGGGTGGACAGACCGCTCTAAATACAGCCGTAGCCCTTGCGAAAATGGGTGTACTGGAAAAGTATGGGGTGGAATTGATTGGTGCGAAACTAGATGCGATCGAGATGGCTGAGGATCGCAAACTCTTTAAAGAGGCGATGGAGCGCATTGGTGTAGCAATGTGTCCATCGGGATTGGCGACAACGATGGAAGAGTCTCGGGTGATCGCTCAGTCCATTGGTACTTATCCTCTGATTATCCGTCCTGCTTTTACTTTGGGAGGTACTGGCGGCGGGATCGCTTACAATCAAGAGGAATTTGAAGAAATTTGTGCTTCTGGTTTAGAAGCTAGTCCTGTATCGCAAATCCTGATCGAGCGATCGCTAATTGGCTGGAAAGAGTATGAGCTAGAGGTGATGCGCGATCTCGCTGATAATGTGGTGATCATTTGCAGCATTGAAAATATTGATCCCATGGGTATTCATACGGGTGATTCGATTACGGTTGCACCTGCTCAGACTCTAACGGATAAGGAATATCAGCGCTTGCGTGACTATGCAATTAAGATTATTCGGGAAATCGGTGTGGAAACTGGTGGATCGAATATTCAATTCTCGATCAATCCTGAAAATGGCGAAGTAGTGGTGATCGAGATGAATCCTCGTGTATCCCGCAGTTCGGCGCTTGCATCGAAAGCGACAGGATTCCCGATCGCTAAATTTGCGGCAAAGCTAGCTGTGGGCTATACCCTTGATGAAATTTCTAACGATATCACCAAGAAGACTCCTGCTAGTTTCGAGCCAACTATCGATTATGTCGTCACCAAGATCCCCCGTTTTGCTTTCGAGAAATTCCCAGGATCCGAGCCAGTTCTCACCACCCAGATGAAATCGGTCGGTGAAGCGATGGCGATCGGTAGAACTTTCCAAGAGTCATTCCAAAAGGCTTTGCGATCGCTGGAAGTTGGTCGCTTTGGCTTTGGTGGTGATCGCGAAGAGAAATTACCTGATCTTGACAAAATCAAATATAGCTTGCGAACTCCAAACCCTGACCGCATCTTCTCGATCCGTGATGGCTTCCTTTCTGGACTGTCGGTACAAGCAATTTTTGAGCTAACCAATATCGATCCTTGGTTCCTCCAAAAAATGCGGGAGATTACCGATGTGGAACTTTCGCTAAAGGGACGAAAACTGGAAAGTATTCTCAAGGATGAGTTGTTGGAAACTAAACGTCTGGGCTTTAGCGATCGCCAGATTGCTTACCTCACAGGCACAAATGAAGATGCCGTGCGGACCTATCGCAAATCCCTTGGCGTGATTCCTGCTTATAAAACCGTTGATACCTGCGCGGCAGAATTTGAAGCATTAACTCCATATCACTATTCCACTTACGAAGAAGAATCGGAAATTTTACCTTCGACTAAGCGTAAGGTAATGATTCTTGGTGGCGGTCCTAATCGGATTGGACAGGGGATTGAATTTGACTATTGCTGTTGTCATGCTAGTTATGCCTTACGGGCGGCAGGGTTTGAGACAATCATGGTTAACTCTAATCCTGAAACCGTTTCTACGGATTACGACACCAGCGATCGCCTATATTTCGAGCCATTAACTCGCGAAGATGTGCTGAACATCATCGAAGCAGAAAATCCTGAAGGGGTAATCATTCAATTTGGAGGACAAACCCCCCTAAAGCTTTCAGTACCGCTTTTGCGCTACTTAGAAGAGCATAATTCCTCCACCAAGATTTTGGGAACTTCACCTGACTCAATCGATATTGCTGAAGATCGGGAGCGCTTTGAGGCAATTTGTCAAAAGCTAGGAATTGTCCAGCCTAACAATGGTCTAGCACGTTCCGAAGGAGAAGCGATCGCTGTAGCCCAACGTGTCAGCTATCCCGTAGTCGTGCGTCCTAGCTACGTTCTCGGTGGTCGGGGTATGGAAGTCGTTTATTCTGACGCGGAATTGGAAGACTATATGCGTCGCGCCATCATTATTGAACCTGATCACCCTGTACTCATTGATCAATTCTTAGAAGGAGCGATTGAAGTCGATGTAGATGCGATCGCTGACCAACAGGGTAATATTACCATCGGTGGCATTATGGAACATATTGAAGAAGCAGGAATTCATTCAGGTGACTCTGCTTGTTCGATCCCCACCTTCTCTTTGCCGCCTGAAGTTCTTAAAACAATCAGAGAATGGACAATCAGCCTCGCTAAAGCGCTTAATGTAGTTGGATTGATGAATATTCAATATGCAGTACAGTTAAATAATAACAATCCCAAGGCAAGTAAAGTATTTATTCTTGAAGCCAATCCTCGTGCTTCCCGTACCGTTCCCTATGTTAGCAAAGCGATTAATGTTCCCCTTGTCAACTATGCTTCAAGAATTATGGTGGGTACAACCCTTGCGGAATTGGGTTTAACCGAAGAGGTGATTCCTAAACATATTTCAATTAAAGAAGCCGTGCTGCCTTTTGCTAAGTTTACAGGAACCGATACGATTTTGGGACCTGAAATGCGATCAACAGGCGAAGTAATGGGTATCGATACTGAGTTTGGACGTGCCTTTGCAAAAGCGCAAATTGCTGCAGGTACTAGTTTACCCCTAACAGGAACAGTATTTCTCTCAGTTAATGATCGTGATAAGAGCGGCATTTCATCAGTTGCTGAAGCCTTTATTGATCTTGGTTTCAAGGTTGTAGCAACGGAAGGAACCCATAAGATTCTCCGCCGCAATGGCATTGAATCCAAGCAGGTTCTCAAAGTTCATGAAGGTCGTCCTCATATTGGCGACTCGATGAAAAATGGTCAAATTCAATTGATCGTCAATTCTCCAAGTGGTGAAGAGGCAAAAACCGATGGCAAGATGATTCGTCGCACGGCTCTAGCTTACAAAATCCCTGTAATTACTACTCTAGCAGGTGCAAAAGCGGCGATCGCGGCTATTCGTTCTCTCCAATCTGGAGCAATTTCGGTAACAGCCTTGCAAGATTACGCTTAGGAAGCTAAACAGTTAGTCATGCAATTTAATTGTGTTGCGGGCGCTTCGCGCCCACAACACAATTACTAAAAAAATTACTTTTCAGCTCTCCCGCTAAACAAACTCAGACTTCACTAAGAAAGTTGCTATTATTGCTGATAGATCCTGTGAGCCATCAGCAGTAATAGCTATTTTCTGGTTGTCTTTTTTATGACGCAAATTCCTGTAACACTGCCACCGCAAATATCGCAAACTGCTTGGCAATGGGCAAAAAAAAATCTCTTCAGCAGTTGGTTTAATACCCTACTCACCATAATTTGTATTTGGGTTTTGTACCTGTCAGTGAGTAATCTCTGGATTTGGACAACGACTAAGGCTCAATGGGAGGTTGTCAGCAGTAATTTACGTCTACTTTTGGTAGGTCTATACCCTGTCACCGAATTTTGGCGATTATGGGGTGTATTAGTGATCGCAGGCAGTTTAGCAGGCATCTCATGGGGGCTATGGGGCAGATTTGGTCGCACAGTAGCGATCTCAATTGGATCTTTATCAGTCACTTTAGTAATTTTGCTACCTGTCGAAACGCTCTTCAAAGGATTGACTTTAGCTGTTAGTGGCGTAATCGCGTTGGGGTTCACCATTGGACAGCAATGTAAGAAATTTGAGATCAGTTCCCTAACTGTGGCGATCGCGTGGTTTATTTCTTTGCCAATTTCCCTATGGCTAGTTGGTGGCAATTTCGGATTAACAGCCGTTGACGCAAATGTCTGGAATGGACTCGTATTGACATTACTCGTAGCTATTTCTGGGATTACTTTCTCTTTTCCCCTAGGAATTTTACTAGCTTTAGGAAGACAAAGTACTTTACCTGTCATCAAATTATTTTGTACCTGTTACATTGAACTAGTGCGCGGTCTACCCTTAATTGGCATTCTGTTTATGGCACAGGTGATGTTGCCCTTATTTTTACCCGCAGGTTTAGAAATTGATCGCGTATTGAGAGCGATCGCTGCTTTTGTCCTATTCAGTGCTGCATATCTTGCCGAAAATGTCCGTGGTGGTTTGCAATCAATTCCTAAGGGGCAAGCCGAAGCCGCTAGAGCCTTGGGATTAAATATCCCTCTCACCATTGCTTTGATCATTTTGCCCCAAGCTCTTAAAGCTTCAATTCCTGCCATTGTGGGGCAATTTATTGGTCTGTTTAAAGACACATCGCTCGTAGCGATCGTTGGACTGGTCGATCTGATGGGCATTGCCCGTACTGTCCTATCTCAGCCAGAGTTTATCGGGCGCTATGCCGAAGTTTATCTGTTTGTTGCCATCATCTATTGGGTATTTTGTTTTTCCATGTCCCAAGCGAGCCAAAAATTAGAAAGAAAACTCCATAATTAGCTATAACGTTTACCCGACGAATGTAGCAGGAATTTTTTGACCCACTGAAGGTAGGTCAAAAAATTCCAGTGACTCGATTGATGGAAAGACGCTATAACTAAAATCGCATCCTGACACATTTATAAACTTTCTGACCCATGCCTGAACTGCTCGATAATGCTGCATATCAACAACGCCCAACATGGGATGAATATTTCATGCTGCTGACTAAACTCGCTGCCATGCGATCAACCTGCCTTGCTTTTCCCGTAGGTGCTGTAATTGTCAAAGATAAGCAAGTTCTAGCTACAGGTTACAATGGCTCCCCCTCAGGCTCTGTGCATTGCACCACCCAAGGCTATTGCTATCCCAATGTCAGTACCTGTGATGCGAGCAAGGAGTTCCCCTCAAGAGCAGTTCATGCAGAAGCTAATGCGATCGCCCAAGCTGCAAAACATGGTATTTCCACCGATGGCGCAAGTATTTATGTCACTTTGGAACCCTGTATTTCCTGCTTAAAGTTGGTTGTATCCGCAGGTATTCGTGAAGTTTATTATGAAACTAGTTTTAATAAAGGAAATAATGCGGCACTCTGCCAATCATTTGTTGCTGAAGGATTAGTGACCCTCAAGCAAATTAAAATATCGTCATCAGTTCTCAAACGAGCTGACCTATTTCTCAACTCTCCTACTTCGGAGTTGCGGTTATTTACTCAGGAAGTTTAGGAAATGGCTATGAGTGATGATCAAAGGCAAATTTTATTAGCAGTACGTGGAACTACCCAAGAAAGTCTCAGGGAAATGCGATCGCGGGTTTTTAGCATTGTGAGTACTGCCATCACTCTATTTACAGTGTTTATTGGCTGGATTGTCCAACGAGTAGCTAAGTTCTCTTTGCCTGAAACCCTACTTTTTGTATGTATTATCTTGATGTTTTGGATTGGCAATTTGCTGATCTTGATCGATATTCGGCGAGGCTACATCAAAACAATGGGGATTTCTGTCCGCGTCGAAAAGGCTTTGGGACTATATGAGACAAAAGTATTTGATGAGGAAGATGAGTCACTATTTCCATCTAGTTACCTAAAACCAATTAAGGGCAAGCATTTTCAAAAGTTTGAATTGATTCTCTCCTGTTCCGCGATCGCTTCTATTCTCATTGTGATTATCAAATATATTTATTAAGGATGATATGCGACAGTCCCCTTTACGAACATATAGAAAATCTGTTTTTGTGAGAGTCTGCCAAGCAATCGCTATACCTTGTCTTACGCTTAGCTTATTAGTTGCTTGCAATACAGGCGATCGCCCCAAAGAATCAAGCAGTCACAAACTAACAGGAACTTGGGAATTTAAAAATCAAGATGGAGTCAAGAATGGGATGGCGATTTTTGATTCTCAAAATGGAATTGATGGAAATGTGTATATTTTGAGTAATGATTCGCCCTTGGGAAAGACTGCGATCGCAGGTAAATACAAAGTCAATCCTAGTAAGCATCCACCAGAAATCGATCTCACTTTTGGCGATCTCACTACGCAAACGATCTATGAAATCGGCAATGATGGACAACTAAAAATTGCTAATACAGTTCCTGATCAACCTCGTCCCACCACTTTAGATGCTCAACCCCAACAGTTAAAAAAGATTTCAGATAATACAAGCATTGCAAGTGATATCAAAATCCTGCGATCTCCAGATTTAGCTGCTTCATCGGCATTAGTTCATGAAGCCGAGAGTAAGTCCTATATTCGTGCCATCATGCGATCGCAGCAGCAAATATTTCAAGAGAAGGGACAATTCTCAACAGATATTAATCTATTAACTTTAGGCTTGAAACTTAATTCAGAATCCTATAATTACAAAATTACTCTACTAGATACGACTTCAGGATTACTCGTACAAAATAGTGCTGTACCAATTAAAGATGGACTCAAAGCTTATACGGGATTTGTCTATGTAATTGTCAATGATAGCAATCAAAAAATCACAAAACCTCTACTCTGTGAAAGTAATACTCCCTTAAAAGCGATCCCACTCATCCCCAAAAAACAAGATGAAGATTATATCTGTCCTGACGCTTACATTAAAATTAATCCATGGTAGTACGCTAGGGCAATGGTTCCGTGACATGAGAAAAAGCCCTGAAACCCTTTTGGTGTCTGGATTTCGATGATTTAACCTTAAAACAGCTAAAACCCTTACCTGACAAGGGTTTTAGCCAATAATCCTATCTATCGGGCGGAACCAGTACTAACTCATCCTTACTTGTTTAGGATTACGTTTATAGCGTTTTTTAAGCAAGTGAGTTACATAGGTTTGTTTCCCCTCTTTTGGCGTGGAAACAAACCTGTACTTCACTAGACTGGTAAGTAGCTAGACATAAGTAAACTAAAAACCGAGAAGTTTGTTCCGCCCGCTACGCGGGCGGAACAAACTCTCGTTTTGGGTTTTAATTAAGTTGAGCTACTTAAACGCTATAAAACAACTATACTTAAGAGAATAGAAGTAATCATTAGCAATCTCTAGAGAATGTACCTAGTTCTTCAATTTGGTAACCTTCAGGATAAGATGGACGCTTGCGATGAGTGCCTAGCAGA
>JADBWH010000006.1 GCA_020404105.1 Pseudanabaena sp. M53BS1SP1A06MG
AAGATAAAACCCAGTAATGCTGAAAGTAATGCTCCTAGGGATGTTATTAATAAACCCTCAATACCACCATAGAGTGCTCCACCTGCAATATTAAAAGCGGTCACGGGTAAGATAAGTAACGTAGCGATCGCGTAAGTAATCACAAAAAACGCATAGCCCCATATTCCCGATTCTTGGGCGATCGCCTGAATTTGATTCAACCAGTCGATATGAGTGAAAGTAATCCAAATACTAAAAATCGTTATAAGGATAAAAAATATGGTGATTAAACTTTTTTTATTCACTGCTACAACTCATCTTACAAGACCAGCATTATTGTAATATTCTCTTGGCATTGGTTGACTAAGCAGGGATAGGTGGGAAACTAAGCCTATATAGCCATGCTTTCTTGAAAAACTCTATAACAGATTAAAGCGCTGTACTTTGAATACGACTGCGATAAAATCAGGAACTGATGGAGGGTGAGTGCAAATGAAGGTTATCTTATTTTGTGGCGGACAGGGTACAAGACTGCGAGAAGAAACTGAATATCGTCCTAAACCACTAGTTGAGATTGGGGGAAGACCGATTCTCTGGCACATTATGAAACTATTTGCCCATTATGGTTTAAGTGATTTCGTCCTCTGTTTAGGATATCGCGGCAATATGATTAAGGAATACTTCCTGAATTACGAAGCCATGAATAATGACTTCACAATTCGCTTAGGTCAACAATTGCAAGTGCAATATCATATGCACAGTGATCAAGATTTTGCCGTGACATTGGCGGATACTGGCTTAGAGACGATGACGGGCGGGCGATTAAAACTAGTCAGCAAATATATCGATGATGAGATATTTATAGTCAGCTATGGAGATGGCGTTGCGGATATTGACATTCCTGCCTTGCTTGAATTTCATCGGAGTCATGGCAAAATTGCTACTGTCACCACTGTCCGCCCCTTCTCACGATTTGGCATTCTGAATATTAGCGATCGCGAAGAAGTGTTAGACTTCACCGAAAAGCCTCAAATTGATGGGTGGGCAAGTGTCGGTTTTTTTGTATTCAATCGCGAAGTTTTCAATTATTTGGGAGGTTTGGATTGCATTTTAGAACAGGAACCATTGGAGAATCTTGCTAAGAATGGGCAACTGATGGCATATAGACATCATGGATTCTTCTATGCCATGGACACCTATCGGGAATATAAATATTTGAATGAGTTGTGGGCAAGCAAGAATGCACCTTGGAAGGTCTGGTTATGAATAACTTTTGGCAAAATCGATCCGTTTTAGTCACAGGCTGTACTGGCTTTTTAGGCAGTTGGATGACTCAAGAACTAGTCGATCGCGGCGCAAAAGTAGTCGGACTCATAAGAGACTGGACTCCTCAATCGAGATTGTTCCAAATGGGATTAGAAAAGAGAATGGTTACAGTCTATGGCAAAGTCGAAGATATATCAGTCCTAGAGCGCACCATCAATGAATATGAAGTGGAAACCGTATTTCATTTAGCAGCCCAAACTATTGTGGGAGTAGCTAATCGGGAACCATTATCCACCTTTGAAGCCAATATCAAAGGCACATGGAATGTTTTGGAAGCCTGTCGGCGTGTTGGCACTGTGGGACGAATTATCGCTGCTTCTAGTGATAAGGCTTACGGCGCTCAAAAAAATATGCCCTATGACGAAACTACACCTTTACAGGGAGATCATCCCTATGATGTTTCCAAAAGCTGCGCCGATCTCATTTGTCAGACTTATTACAAAAGTTATAATCTCCCTGTTTGTGTGACTCGTTGTGGCAATTTTTATGGCGGCGGTGATCTTAATTTTAATCGGATTATTCCTGATACAATTCGTTCAGCTTTAAGCGATCGCCCAGTGATAATTCGCAGTAACGGCAACTATATTCGAGATTATTTTTATGTAAAAGATGGAGTCCTTGCCTATCTCCATCTAGCCGAAAATATGGATCGTCCTGAAATTTTAGGTGAAGCTTTTAACTTTAGCAATGAATTACAAATATCTGTGATCGATATTGTTCATAGAATTTTAACTCTGATGGGTAAAGAATATTTACAGCCAGAGATTTCTAATCAAGCTAAAAATGAAATCGAGCATCAGTATTTGTCAGCAGCTAAGGCAAGAAAACTTTTAAATTGGAGTTCATGTTACTCATTGGAAGAAGGCTTACAAGAAGCGATCACTTGGTATACAGATTTTTTACAGCCACAATTAAATAAATATCAATAAAATCTAGATGACAATCTCAAATTCACATTCTCCACTTATTAGTAACTCTGATGAACAAGAACAAGCTTTGCGATCGCAGGTTTTTGCGTCGGTTATAAATTATTATCAATACAAATTTTCTACAAAAGAATTTATCGCTGGTGAAACCTATATTCCTGTCTCAGGGAAAGTATTTGATGAAGCAGAAATACTCAATTTAGTTGATGCATCCCTTGATTTTTGGTTAACTACTGGGCGCTATGCCGCCGAATTTGAAAAGCGTTTTGCTGCATGGATTGGGGTGAAACATTGTCTATTAGTAAATTCTGGATCTTCGGCAAATCTATTAGCAATTACAGCGCTAACTTCTCCAAAGTTGGGTGAACAGAGATTAAAGACAGGTGATGAAGTGATTACAGTCGCTGCAGGTTTTCCAACAACCGTTAATCCTATTTTTCAAAATCAATTAGTCCCTGTATTTGTAGATATTCAGTTTCCTAACTATGAAATCGACATATC
>JADBWH010000060.1 GCA_020404105.1 Pseudanabaena sp. M53BS1SP1A06MG
AATTACTGGTGCAAGTTGGGAATCTGGTAATGTACCGCAAGTCCTTCGTCATCGCTGTGCTTATCTAAATGGTTGCCTTTTTTAACTTTTTTATTGATCTCATTAAGCATTTCTACTTATTGCAAAGGTGAGATGCTCCCATGATTTAGTACCTTATCAATCTTTAGGAATTAATCGCGGTATCAGTTTACGTTATGATTCTGAAAGGGCGGATGCTAGACCAATTCTGCATTTTGGTTATAACAATGTCCCGAATGATTCTGCCCTTAGATTGATGGCTGAGTTAACCATTAAACGGGGTGATTTTAAGTTAGAAGTCCCTGGTTTTGCTGGTGGTCAATTTGGCTTAAATGGCGGGGAAAATTTCTGGTCAATTCCTAATGGTGGTGGGAAGATTGATGCTGCACTACAGGCAGATTTGAGAACTTTAGATTCAGGTCGTTATGATTATGATTTAACCACTGGATTAATGCGATTAAATAATAATCAGTTGAATGGTTCTACTTCTACCAGTAAGGGTAAATTCCTACATATTAATACTGTAAATAGTGCTTTTGGTAGTGGTTGGGGATTAGCTGGTTTACAGGAAATTGTTGTTAATGCTGATCAGTCGGTCATTATTATTGATGGTGATGGTAGCGAGTTATTGTTTGAAAAGAAAGCAGATAATAGCTATAAATCACCGGTAGGCGATTTTTCCACCTTAGAACGTTTAAATGATGGTACTTTCCGCCGCACGATGACAGATAAAACCGTTTATAGTTTCAATGGGGAAAATCTGTTAACGAAAATGCGCGATCGCGTTGGTAATGAAACTCAGTATGTCTATGAAAATCGCCGGTTAATGAAAATGGTTGATCCGGTAGGTTTAGAAACTACTTTTACCTACAGCAATAATAGAATTATAGAAATAAAAGATCCGGCTGGTCGTAGCACTAAATTAACCTACGATACTAATGGTAATTTAATCAAAATTACCGATCCTGATGGTACAAGTCGGACTTGGGAATATAACGCAGATCATCTGATGATTTCTGAAGTTGATAAGCGAGGAAATAAAGAACAGACATTCTATGATTTTGCAGGAAGAGCAGATAAAGCTATTCGTAAAGATGGTTCACAATTAGATTTTGATCCTGTACAAGTGCAAGGTTTATATGCACCAAATAAAACTATTGATCCTGTAAATGCGCCTCCTGCTTTCCAATTAGGAAAAGCTGCTTCTACCTATACAGATGCTAATGGTAAGAAAATAGTTAATAATCTTGATCAATCTGGGCAAATAGTATCATCTTCTGATGAAGTTGGTTTATTACCTGCTGTGCAACGGAATGAAGATAATCTGGTTACTCGACAAACAGATGCCAGAGGTAATATTACTTCATTTACTTATGATGATAATGGCAATGTTTTGAGTATTCAAGATTCTCTGTCTTTTAACACACCTAATGCGGGCGGTAATGTGTTGATCGTTAATGGAGCAAGTGGTAGTTCTGAACCAGGAACAACATCTGATAGTACGAATAATATCAGGACACTATTACAAGAAGCGGGTTTTCAAACAACCGTTGTTGATAGTTTGCCCACTGATTTAACTGCATTTTCAGAAATTTGGGATATTCGGTTTACCAATAGTCAACCGATTACGACGACTGAATCAGCCCAATATTTGTCTTTCTTACAGTCAGGAGGAGAATTATTTGCGATCGGCGAAAATTCTGGTTTCTCAAATCGGAATAATTCCTTAATCAGTTTTATTAATCAAGCTGGTGGTGGACTCCTAAACTTTACTGTTCCTAATTCAACTCAGCAAATTAGTGGCATTTTTACAACCCCGAATACTATTCCTGATGGCAATGTTACTTATGCACGTCCTGGTGGAGTAGCTGGTTCAGGCAATGGACAGTTTATTACTTTTGATGGTTCGGGTAATAGCAGTGCCGTCATTTTTGATGAGGGTGACTTGGCCAATGCCTTGACAGGAAAATTAGTCGCTGTTTTCGACATCAACTTTTTCCAAGGAATATATGATCAACCTGATTCTCAGAATCTTTTAAAAAATATTGTTCAATTGAATTCGACTTCGCGGCGTTTTACCTACGATCCAACTTTTAACCAACTCACCAGCATGACTGATGAACTTGGTCATCAAACTCTTTATCAAATTGACCCCAATAACGGTAATCTTTTATCTTTAACTCAAGTAGTTGGTGCTGTAGGAGGTAATGATGATCTTATTACCCAATTTACCTACACAAATAATGGATTAGTTGACCTGATTACCGACCCTCTAGGACGGATTACTGATAGTGATTATGATGCGAATGGTCGTTTAATTTCCATCATCTACGCTAAGGGAACAGCAGACGAAGCAAAACGCCAATTTGAATATGATTTAGCAGGTAATCAAACAGCGATTATTAATGAAAAAGGCGATCGCACTACCTTTGAATATAATGCACTAAATCGGTTAGTGAAAACTATTGAAGCTGACCCCGATGGAAATGGTCCTTTAACTTCTCCAATTACCACCTATAGCTATGATGCTGATGGTAATTTAATCTCAACTACTGATGCTGTAGGTAATGTGAATCAGAATACCTACGATAAGTTGAATCGGTTAGTTGAAAATATTGATACACTCAACCAAAAGACCAGCTATAGTTATGATTCTTTGGGTAATTTACTTTCAGTTGTAGATCCTTTAGGGAATGAAACTGAAAATAAATATGATGCTCGGAATCGTTTGATTGAGACAATTGATCCTGATAGTGGCATTACTAAATTTACTTATGATCTGAGTAATAATCTGGCTTCTGTTACTGATCCTGTAAATAATAAGACTACCTTTGTTTATGATGCCAGAAATCGCCTCATTAGTGAAACCGACCCATTAGGAAAATCTACTCAATATCAATATGATCCGGTTAATAATTTGATTGCGAAAACTGACCGCAATAATCGCCGAACTGAGTTTAAATATGATGAGATCAATCGTCTAAATCAGGAAAAATGGGTAGGAACTGATCAGGTAATTAATTACAGCTACGACAAAGTTAGTAACCAAACTGCGGTTAATGATAAGTTTAGTTCCTTAGCATTTAATTATGACAATAGAGATCGTTTATTGTCTGTAAATAATGCTGGTACTCCTGGTTTTTCTAATGTTGTCCTTAATTACTCCTACGATAAAGTAGGCAATGTTCTCTCTGTTGTTGACACCATTAATAATGTTGCAGGTGGCAATAACTCCTACAGTTATGATGCTTTAAATCGCCTGACTAAATTAACTCAATCGGGTAATAATGTCAGTGATAAAAGAGTTGATTTTGCTTACAATCTCCTAGGACAATATACCTCAATTAATCGCTATGCCAACCTCACAGGAACTCAGTTAGTTAATGGCACAACTTACACTTATGATTCTCTCAATCGTCTCACGAATTTAAACCACAGTAACGGTACAAATAATGTCGCTTTCTATAACTATGTTTATGATGCTGCCAGTCGCATTACCAAAATTACCGATATTGATGGAACAACAGATTATACCTACGATAAACGCGCTCAGTTAACCGGTGCTAACCACAGTAATGCTAATAACCCGGATGAATCTTACAGCTACGATGCTAATGGCAACCGCATCACTTCTAGTATTCACGGAAATGGTTATGTAACAGGTAAAGGCAACCGCTTACTGTCTGATGGTAAATATAATTATGAGTACGACAATGAGGGGAATTTAACTAAGCAGACAGAAATTGCTACTGGTAAGGTGCAAGAGTTGACCTGGGATTATCGTAACCGCTTGGTGGCTATGGTTGATAAGGATGCCACTGGTAAGGAAACGCAACGGGTTGAGTTCACCTATGATGCTTTCAATCGCCGCATTGCTAAAGCTGTAGATACCAATCCTCAAGATACAACTCCCCCAGTGGTGAGACAGTTTATTTATGATGGACAGAATGTACTGTTAGAGTTTGTGGATAGTGATGGTGCGGGTGCAAATCAGCCTGTTTTAGATACACGCTATCTGCATGGTGCGGGTGTTGATCAGGTTATGGCTCAAGAAAGTGCTGGTAATGTGGAATGGCATTTAACAGACCATTTGGGAACGATTCGGGATTTGGTGAATAATAGCGGTGCAGTGGTGAATCATTTTGTTTATGATTCCTTTGGTCAGGTAATTTCTGAAAGTAATCCTGCTATTGATACTCGTTATCTGTTTACGGGAAGAGAGTTTGATAGTGAGACAGGGCTTTATTATTACAGGGCAAGGTATTATGACCAAACTACAGGAAGATTTTTGAGTGAAGACCCGATTGGGTTTAATGGTGGAGATAGTAATTTATATCGGTATGTATTGAATAATCCACGCAATTTAACAGATCCATTAGGTCTATTAGTTAACGCAGTGTTTAATCCTTCTAATGGTACTTTGAAAATAATAGATAATGATACAGGTCGTACCGTCATCGTTGAAAATGTTTTTTCAGGGGATAATACGCATTATCCAATTCCTCCAGGATCATACGAGATTCTTGAACACAGTCATCCTCACTGGTTTCGACTTGATCCAATAGATCAATATCCACGAAACGATAAAGATGATAAAAGTGGACGCTTTGGGTTTAGATTGCATCCTGGAACTGTCTCATTTGGTTGTATCACAGTGCCGAAAAATCAAAGTGACGATTGGGATAAAGTAGAAAACCTAATTAGAAATACTTCCACGGAAAAAGTTAATGATAATTTAGGTACTTTGTCATGGCTTAGAAATCTCCTGGGTCAGAAAATAACAAAGTTTGGTACGATCAAAGTACTAAAGTAGAGATATTAACTGTAAAACTTATGAATTTCAAGTATTTCAGGGAGAGTTTTTCCTTAACGAGAACAATGACCAAAAATAACTTTTCCATTTACGAAAGTAGAATCACAATAACGTAATCTCCATGAATCATACTGTGCCCAGCTAACTCTATAGAAATCATAAGCACGATTGTATAACTCTCTATTAGTTTTGTGTTCTTGCATAAACTGTTTTATGAGATAGAAAGATTTGTTAAATACTTGCTCTGTTTGCTTATAGGTTTCTCCAAAAGCTGAGAAATCATGTGAAAGTGCATCTATCATACGAAAAAGTGCTTGATCATCACCTGCTAAATATCTGTCAAAAAATAGTAGAGGTTTCTCTTTTAGCGCATTAAAGCAATCTTGGTAAAATGATAAAGTTTTTCCAGCATCTGTAATACTACTGTAGTGATGAAGCGATTGCCAAGCTCTCCCATTTCCTGGGTCTTTCTGAAGTATTATGAGTATCTTTGATGGGATATTCTCACTTATAGAAGATCCATCCTTAGCATTTAGAGTTGAGCTTACTAATATTTCTTTTTGTATCGATTCACATGAAGCGACTAAAATTGATAACATAACAATCAAGTAAAGTAATAATTGATTCATAATGAGCATACTCCGCTATAAAGTTACGTTAACATTAATAGTGCGATCGCTGCTCTTGTAGCGACGGCCTTGTTCTGTCAAGGGGTAATTCAAAAAAAATCAGATAGTTGCCGTAAAACTGGTCAATTCAAGTTTGAAGTGCACCAGTACCTGAATGACTAAAGAATACCTCATAGGGAGTACGATAGTCAAGGGATTTTCGCGGTCGGTGATTAATTAAGTCCGTCACTCGGTCGATCTCAGCCTGTTTGACAATCTTAAAATTCGTTCCTTTGGGGAAAAACTGAAATATTATTTTGCTCGAAGCAAACTTCGATGAAGAAGCTCTCGATAAAGCTCAAAAAAGAGCTAAAGAAGACCAAAGTGAATCTGAGGATGATTTTACTTGGGAAGAGCGTCCTGCTTCTTTAATTTTTGCGGGTATTCGTAAGCTAATTTCTTGCAATAATTCAGATGAAAATCCCCATCACGGAACAGAAATATCTTATTCTCAGATGGAGGTTAAAACCGAAGATGAATTATCAAAACTTGTGAGAGGAGAATCTGTAACAATAATATACGAAGAGTAATTATTGAACTGTAAGCTCCATTTTATAGCGATCGCTTGTTGGGGATGTGAAGGGGCGATCGCTGTTTTGGGATGATGGAGTGCGATCGCTGTGATGAGGAGGATTTTGATAGGGCGATCGTTGTTTGGAGATGTGAGGGGGCGATCGCTTTTTGGGGTGTGGGAGGGCGATCGCTTTTTGTGGATGTGAGGTGTGATCGCTGTTTTGTGGATGTGAGGTGTGATCGCTGTTTTGGGATGTGAGAGGGCGATCGCTGTTTTGGGATGTGGGAAGTGCGATCGCTTTTTGGGGATGTGGGAAGTGCGATCGCTTTTTGGGGATGTGGGGGGTGATCGCTTTTTGGGGTGTGGGAGTGCGATCGCTTTTTGTGGATGTGAGGTGTGATCGCTGTTTTGTGGATGTGAGGTGTGATCGCTGTTTTGGGATGTGGGAAGTGCGATCGCTGTTTTGGGGATGTGAGGGGCGATCGCTTTTTGAGAATGTGAGAGGGCGATCGCTGTTGGGGATGATGGAGTGCGATCGCTGTTTGGGGGATGTGGGGGTGCGATCGCTGTTTGGGAGGTGGAGAGGTGCGATCGCTGTTTGGGAGGTGGGGGGCGATCGCTGTTTGGGATGTGGAGGGGCGATCGCTGTTTGGGATGTGGAGGGGCGAATCTCTGTTTAGGAATGTGAGAGGGCGATAGCGAAGCGCTCCGTAGGAATTGCTGTTTGGGTATGTGGAGAATCGAGAACTAATCATCTCTATTTCCACGAGTTAAATAACGGACTTCTTCCAATAAAATATTAAATCGCTGATCGCTTTCAGCTTGTCTTTGTTTGATCAATTCCATTTCACGTTGATTTTGAGCAGCTACTTGTAGCAATGCTTGAGCCGTTACTCTCAACCCATCTATGCTATCTTTAACTTCAGTTATACTTTCCCTAACTTCAGTTATACTTTCTCGCAACTCAGTCACACTGGAAGCCAAATCATCAAGCATTTCATCATTCCACCGTTGTACAGTCATAGTATGTTCTTAATATTGCAATTAAACTAATATTCTAATTATACCAAAGATATCGCTTGTTTGGGGATGTGAGGGGCGATCGCTGTTTGGGGATGTGGGGAGGGCGATCGCTGTTTGGGGATGTGAGATGGCGATCGCTGTTTAGGGATGTGGGGAGAGCGATCGCTTTTTGTGGATGTGAGTGGCGATCGCTTTTTGAGAATGTGAGAGGGCGATCGCTTTTGGGGTGTGGGAGATGCGATCGCTTTTTGGAGATGTGGAGGATATGCGATCGCTGTTTGGGGATGTGAGAGGGCGATCGCTTTTTGTGGAGGTGAGGGGCGATCGCTGTTTGGGGATGTGAGAGGGCGATCGCTTTTTGTGGATGTGAGGTGTGATCGCTGTTTGGGGATGTGGGCGATCGGGTCAACAGAGCAAGACAATTATTGAGAGCGATCGTTCCTGTGATTAGAGGTATAGTTGGAAAAGCGATCGTTTTTTGGGATGTGGAGGTCGATCGCTTTTCTGTTCTTATTTGCTAAACTAGCAATTATGACAATAGCAATAAAACTATATGTACCCCACCGTTCCACATCAACAATTACTAGAAGCGATCGCAAACCTTAATGATCAGCAAATTTCACTTGTTTTACAATTTATTTCATCTTTAGAAACACCCGTTAGCAACTATCAAACTCCACCTAAAACAGTATTAGAAAGAATGGGTGGCTATCCCCAATTTTTACTAGAGGGATCAGGAAATTTGTCAGATAGAGATGTACGCAAAAAAGCAATTTCTGACATAATTAAAGCCAGACATCAAACAAGAACTTATGAATAATTATTCCCTAATATTAATTGATACTGGGATTCTTGTTGCCTTCTATGATCGTAACGACAAGTATCACCAAAAAGTTATTAACTTTTTTAGTAGCTGTACCAGTCAACTAATCACAACAATTGCCTGTGTTACAGAAGTGATGTGGTTACTTGCCCCAAATACAAAAGTACAAAACGAATTTTTATCTGCTTTATCACAGGAAGTATTTCTATGTGAACATTTACTACTATCCGATTATAAAAGAATCCAGGAACTTAACACAATTTATCAGGATCTACCAGGAGATTTTACCGATTTATCGCTCATTGCTATTTCCGAAAGATTAAATATCTCTGCTATTGCAACTCTAGACAAAGACTTTAATATTTATCGGCGTTATCGCAAGCAACCATTTGATCGTGTATTTTTACCTTAATTGAGCATAGTAAAAATGAACTCATGCTATATCATTTGGAAATGATTAGCGATCGCTGTTTGGGGATGTGAGAGGGCGATCACTGTTTGGAGATGTGAGGGGGCGATCGCTTTTTGGGGATGTGAGAGGGCGATCGCTTTTTGGGGATGTGAGAGGGCGATCGCTGTTTGGGATGTGGAGAGGTGCGATCGCTTTTTGGGGATGTGAGAGGGCGATCGCTGTTGGGGATGATGGAGTGCGATCGCTGTTTGGGGGATGTGGGGGTGCGATCGCTTTTTGGGGTGTGGGAGTGCGATCGCTTTTTGGGATGTGGGAGGGCGATAGCGAAGCACTGCTGCAAGCAGTTCGCTGCTATAATAAAAACAGTTACTCTTTTTTGGAAAAAACACTATGGAATTAGTCACCTTAAATCAATCAGGATATCTGCAAATTCCTGAAATTATTAGACAACAGTTAGGTTTAAATAATGAATCAAAACTATCTTTAGAAGTTCAAGACGGAAAACTAATTTTAAAACCCATCAAAGAAGAACCATCACTTTACTATGAAGGTCATGTATTAGTCTCGGATGTAGAATTATTAGCAGATGCTAATACAATAATTGAAGAACTCAAAAATGAGAGAATAAATCAAGTAATTTCATGGTAAAAATATTATTTGATACATCAGTTTTAGTTGCGGCTATTTTAGTTAAACATCCTCAGCATTTTCCTTGTTGGTCATGGCTAGAAAAGGTGAAGACCTCACAAATTGAAGGATTTATAATCACTCATACCTTAGCTGAATTATTCTCAGTTATATCTTCTTTTCCTTCTCAACCTCGTTTTTCACCTCAAATCACTCAGAGACTGATTCAGGAAAATCTCAAAGAATTTCAGATTATTTCTTTAACTGAAGATGATTATTATCAAGCTATAGAAAATATGGTCAATTTAGGGTTTACGGGAGGAGCAATTTATGATGGTTTAATCGCTTATTCTGCTCTAAAAATAGAAGCGGATAAAATCTTAACTCTTAATGGAAAACATTTTCTCCGTCTTGGCGATTCCATTGCTGACTTAGTAGAAGTTCCATCATAGAAATAGCTGGTTTAAACTCAAAATTCACAATATCTAGCTATAGTAAATTATAGAGATTGATCGATTTTTGGGAATGTGGAGGAGTGCGATCGCTTTTGGGATGTGAAGGGCGATCGCTTTTTGGGATGATGGAGTGCGATCGCTTTTTGGGGATGTGGGGAAGGGCGATCGCTGTTTTGGGATGATGGAGTGCGATCGCTTTTTGTGGATGTGGGAGGCGATCGCTTGTTGGAAATGCGATCACTCATCTACCATCTATGATTTGTAGGGGTTTAGCAATACTAACACCTTGCATTTTTGGTAAAAATAGGTTTATAATTAATTATATGTAATTATCTTCAAAAACAAAATAATGCTAACTACATACACTGCCAAATATACAAAAGTTAATAGCGGCTATATGGGGCAATTAATTGAATGGCAAGAAGTTATTACTGAAGGAGAAACCTTAGAAGAATGTAGAATTATGTTACAAGATGCTCTCAAAGAAATGATCATTGCTTATCGTCAACAAAATAAAGAAATTCCCACGGGAAGCTCTTTACTTGAACAAATCCCGGTAGAAGTTTGATTATGTCAGTAAAACGAAAAGATTTAATTAAATATTTAGAAGAAAACGGATATTATTTATTACGGGAAGGTGGAAATCATTCGATTTATACTAATGATCTAAAAACTATTCCTGTCAAAAGACATCGCACAATTGATCGCATTACGGCAAATGCAATTTGCAAACAAGCAGATTTATTACCTAAGTTTTAAATATTACTGGACTTCCCCCATACATAAATACTAAAAAATTAACAAAACCCTTACTGCAGGTCGCTTCTAAGAAAAAATTGAAAAGAGGCTACTGGGTACATTTTTTACTTGAAAATGGCTGTACCGTTGACTGTATCTGGAGTAGA
>JADBWH010000061.1 GCA_020404105.1 Pseudanabaena sp. M53BS1SP1A06MG
CCATAGCCTTAAAGCCTTATTACGCACAAACAGAGCAGTACGAATCGCCTCATCTATGAGGTTGTACTGCTCTGTCTTGCCTTTAAGTTTTGCTTCAAGTACTAACATGGATTTAGTAAGTCTTATGCTGTATATTGTAGCATAGATTAATACAAAGCCGTCCTAGAAGGACGGGGTTTTAGACCCAATTTCCCGATAAATTTGGGTTCGAGCCCAGCATCGAACTCAAATTTTGTGCAGCAGCTACTTTTAGCAAAATATCATTAACTACATCTGGCACTTCATCCTGTGGACAATGCCCTGCATTGGGAATATCTATAAATTCTTTTACACAGGCAAATTTTGTAAAAGACTCACGCCCCAATGCTATCGGTTCCCATGGATCGCGATCGCCCCACAAGACAACCGCCTCGCAGGGCAAAATTGCCAACAAATCCTCTGGTCTTGGTCCCTGTGAATAGCGTACAAACGCCATAAATACATCGACGGCATTCGGATTTTGAGCAGGCTTGACTAATATCTCAACTAATTCATCGGTAATTGCTTCTGAGTGAATGTAAGCTTGTGCCAAAATTTGGCGGACAGATTTGGGTTGTCGCACTTGATCGAAAAATAATTTGGCGATCGCTCGCACGCCCAAAAGATTTTGAACCGCCTTCACCCCTAAACGCCGAAACCAAGGCATCGCCAATTGATTTTTTTCTTGTAATAGCCGCAATGAACAATTGATTAGTACTGTTTTAGTAATTAGATCTGGAGCCAAGATTGCCGCCTGCATCGCTACCACTGCACCGATGGAGTTGCCAACGAGAATAGCGCGATCGCCCACTACCTCGCGCACAAAATCCACAATCTGTTGTCCCCAAGTCTCAAAGGTATAGGCAAGCTCATTAGGCTTAGGCTGTGCTGAAGAGCCAAAACCGATCAAATCGATCGCATAGACTCGATGACGTTCCGCCAAAACTGGGACATTCTTCCGCCAATGTCCCACTGATGCCCCAAAGCCATGAATTAAGATCAATATGGGACTGTCTAAATTTTTTGCTAATCCCTCAGCACAATAACCAATCTCATAGCCTCGCCATGTCCAAAAGCGATCGGCAAACTTGCGATATTCAACAACCATTAAGATTACTTATTGTTTATAAAATATAAAAGAATTTGAACACCTGAGAATTCAGATGGCTTTTGACTGTTGGCAGCAACTATCGTTAGCTTGAAACTGTTACTCAAGGTTTGAAAAAAGGTAAACTTATGTGAAGCAAGTAGAACTAGCTAATTTCGCCTATCCTATCATTGACTAGAGGTTAGCCTCTTGTAATTTTATTTAGCTTATTTAGACCTGAACTCATTGTATTGTGATTTCTACCTTGGCATGGACAAAGTAAAAATCTTAAATACAAACAAAATATAAGTGGTAGTCATGCAATGTAATTGTGTTGCGGGCGCTTCGCGCCCGCAACACAATTACTAAAAAAATTACTTTGCAGCACTACCATATGAGTTTTGCAGTTTTTGGGTTGTCTCCAATTTAGAAACTGCGATAAATTTGGCAATAAGTATTTTTAGAACTTTTCGATAATATTATTTGGAGATTTAAACGTGGCGCTTCCTTTATTAGAATACGCTCCAGCATCGCAAAACACTCGCGTAACTGGTTTTACGGTAGGTAGTGATGAAACACCTCGCATCTACACTACCAATAATCTGCTCTCTAAAACTGAGCTAGATGATTTGATCGAAGCTGCATATCGTCAAATTTTCTTCCATGCTTTTGCTGCGGATCGCGAAGTTACTTTAGAGTCGCAGTTGCGTTCTGGCAACCTCACCGTTAGACAGTTTGTGCGTGGACTAGTTCTTTCTAACACCTATAGAACCAGTTTCTATGAAAAAAACAGTAATTATCGCTTTGTAGAGCAAACTGTACAGCGTGTTCTCGGTCGAGCCGTTTACAGCGAGCGTGAAAAAATTGCCTGGTCTATCGTTGTAGCTACCAAGGGTATCCAAGGCTTTATCGATGCACTCATCAACAGTGACGAGTATCTTGAAGCATTTGGTGATGACACATTGCCTTACCAACGTCGTCGGATTCTCCCTAGCCAAGCTATTGGGGAAAGACCCTTCAACATCGCTTCTCCTCGCTACGATGCTTACTATCGTGCTCAGTTAGGTTTCCCTCAAATCATTTGGCAAAATCAAGTTCGTGGTTATACCTCTGCCGACAGAAAGCCCCAAGCAGGCGATCCAGCATTGTTCTTGAACTTGGCTCGTAGCCTGAATATTCCTACATCCGCAGGAAGGGTTCTTTCTGCTCAGAATATTGATTATGAAAAGCTAGTTCCTTATCGTAAGAGCTAAATTATTGGCTTAGGAGAGATTATCCAAAACAAAAAGGGGCGCAATACGCCCCTTTTTGTTTTGGGAAGTTGCCAGCCAAATAAACATCAAGATTTATGTCAGAATTAGCTAAACTTAACTTTTTTTGTTTTTTATTCTTTTACTAGCTTTTAGATCAACTTTTGTTGTAATGGATATTCATCAATTTCTCGAACTTTTTGTCGGTCGTTGGCGATCGCAGCGCAGCGATCATCAATTTGGTCAAGAAAATGGTAACGATGGTCGCTCTTTATTGGAAATCAATGCTCTAAGTGAAGATGATCCTGACTTAATCGCAATTTGCCAAAAATATGATGTTGATCCGCTTACCACTCGACACGCGGTCAGGACATCATGGGAAGAGGAGTCATTAAGTAGTATTAAACCCAAAGGTAGTGCTTTAATCGTCCCAGTACCAAATCCTATCTCACCTCACAAGGGCTTGATTTTAAGCAAGCAAGGCAAAGGGATCTATGAATTCGCGCAGGATGAGTCCTTGACCATTCACTCCGTCACATCGCAAGGGGTAGCCGAAGAACGCATTTGGTATGGCAATCCTAATCTGCGCTTCCGTGTGGCTACTGTGTTACAGAGTAGTTATGTAGGAGATCGCCGCATTCAATCCTCCAAGTTTTATTCAGAGATTCGCATTCCCCGATCCAAACAATAAAACTAAAGATGGAACTAAAGTTCCATCTTTAGTTTTATTGTTTGAGAAAATGGGTTACTAATGTCCAGATCTCTAAACCGATAAAGCCTGCCAAAAAAATAAAAATTGCAATATTTAAACTAGTCTTAATTTTTTCCATTTTTGCCCATACAGTTATAACTTTGATAATTTATTTAAAGAGAGGTCATTTACACCCCTATTTAATTTTTATGTTCTGTTATATTACATGCTTAAATTAACCAAATAATTTTGACTAGACAAAACATCACTTAATCTAGTTGAGTTACACTTAACCCTTATTACATTCAAGTGTGGGGATGTACTGCTGTGAATTGGCTTAAAAGGTTTAGTATCATCGGAACTACAGCGATCTCTTCCTTAGTGATCGCCCATTCTGCGTCAGCACGCTATATAGTTTTTGTAGAAGGTAATGATTCAGCAACATTACAAAGAGTGAAGATAGTTTCACCAAAAGCTTTTGCGACTAAAGTCAACGGACAACCTGCAATTCAGGCAGGTACTTTTAATTCTGAGATCAGCGCGAATAATTTAGTAGCAGCTCTAAGCAACACTGGACTATCGCCTAAAAAATATTTCAGTACCTCAGGAGGAAAGGAAAGTAATGTTCAAGTACCTTTTACGGACACAACAACTTCAGTTGTTCCTTTGTCGAATAACCCGCAACAAGTGATTATTCAACAAACTCCATTGCCTCAGACCATAAATTTCCAAGCAGAACCTCAATCACAGAACTATAGCTCTGCACTACAACAACCGATCTCCTACACGAACCAGTATCAGCAAATCTCCACAAATACGGTTGTACCACAGGTACAGACACAGCAGGTATTAGTCCCTCGTTGGCAACAGGTATTGGTTCCCGAAACTAGACAGGTTGTGACCCAAGCGGTTATTCCCCAAGCTCAGCTTGTCCAGACTGGCTATCCCCAATCAAGCTACGTTCAACCAACTAGTTATGTACAGCCTCAAACTGGATTTGTGCAGTCCTCAACGTCAATGCTAGCCCCTGCCAGCACATCTTACGATGGCTATGCACCCAGCACTAACCTATCTACTGTCCAAGCCCAACCCATAGTCAATGAAATCACAACTGAGAAACAGTTACCTCAGCAAACTGTAAATCCTAACTATCGTTATATTGCCGCAGTGCCAGCCAAATTAAGTAATCAGTATTTGCTGACACAGGTGCGGCAGTATGTCCCTAATGCCTTTTTCACTAATTCTGGTCAGGGCACTTACATTCATGCAGGTGCTTATCAAAATCGTGACTCTGCCGAATCTGTGTCCCGCTATCTGCGATCGCAAGGGATTGACTCACGAGTGCTCTATTTCTAAAACCAATGACAGTAAGTAATCCTCCTGAATCTAAACAACGAACATCTCAAAAGTTGAAATGGCTTGAGCCTTTTTTCCTACTTTTCCCAAGTGGCTTTTGGCTCGTTGCATTTTTACTTGTCCCCACAACTTTTATTTTTATTCAGAGTCTAGTCCCACTTGGTAAGACTGAGTTCGGACTAGACAACTATCTGAGAGTTTTTGAGTACGTTGGTGGTAATTTCATTTACCTTACCGTCGTATGGCGATCGCTATTTTATGCCTTAATTACCACAGGCTTTTGTCTCATATTGGGATTTCCTGTGGCTTACTGGCTTGCTGTGATTGTTCCTAAACGTTGGCGCAATATTTTACTATTGCTATTTGTACTGCCTCTGTGGACTTCATCTTTATTGAGATCCTATGCTTGGATTACCATTTTGCGACCCACAGGAGTTTTAAATACATTTCTCAACTTCATTGGAATCTCAGGGATTAATGTCTTAAATAAGGCTGAGGGTGTAATCATTGGCATGGTCTATACCTACTTGCCCTATATGGTTTTAGTGCTCTATACCTCGTTAGAACGTCTTGACCTGCGACTACTCGAAGCAGCAGCCGACCTTGGGGCAAATTCTAAACAGATTTTTTGGCAAATTACAGTACCGCAAGTGTCTTCTGGCATCATTGCAGGAACTGCTCTAGTATCCATTTCTAGCTTTAGCGACTATATTAATCCGCAGCTATTAGGTGGTCCAGGTAGTCGCACGATCGCTTCGATTATTGAATTGCAATTTTTAGGTGCAAGCAGTAACCGAGGTTTTGGCTCAGCAATTAGTATGGTGCTGATTCTTGCTGTCACTATTGTGATTGCCCTGCTAATTAAATATGGCGATCGACGAGTAGTCATTGATAGCTGATCCCTTTGCCCTTTCCCTCCTTGCCCTTTCCCTCCTTGCCCTTTCCCTCCTTGTAAGTGATGGCTAACGCAATCAACGTCCCCCCGATCAAGCGCTGGCAATCTTGGTACATGCTACTTGCCTTCTTTTACATGTACTTTCCCATCGGCGTTCTCACTATTTTTAGCTTTAATAAATCCCCATCTCCTTCACAATGGGCAGGCTTTAGTCTGGATTGGTATGCCAAATTCCTGCAAAATGAAATATTACGAGCAGCTTTAAAAAATAGCCTCAGTGTTGCCCTAACTTCTGTATCCGTATCCGCAGTTTTAGGAACCCTCACCGCAGTTGGTTTAGCCCGATATTATTTCCCTGGCAAAAGCATCTATCGAGGAGTCACCTATTTACCTCTAATCGTGCCAGATATTGCGATCGCCGTAGCAACCCTCGTATTTTTCGCAGCGATTAAACTACCACTAAGTCTTGCCACAATTGTGATCGCACATATTGTTTTTTGCATAGCCTATGTTGCTGTAGTAGTCTCCAGTCGTCTTGCTAGCATTGATCCCAAGCTCGAAGAAGCCGCTCTTGATCTCGGCGCTACCCCAACCCAAGCATTTTTGCGTGTACTATTACCCCAACTTTTACCTGGAATTTTGTCAGGATGTCTCCTTGCCTTTATTCTTAGCATGGATGATTTTGTGATTGCCTATTTCACCGCTGGCGTTGGCTCAACTACATTGCCGATCGCTATTTTTTCATCATTACGAAGTGGTGGTGTTACCCCTGAATTAAATGCTCTTAGTGTTTTGTTGATCCTCGCTTCAGCCTCAATTGCCGCGATCGCGGAAGCGATTAGAAGTTGGGGAACCCATGATTAAATAGCAATTTTTGTATCGTTCAGATAAAGCTATATCAAAAAATTACTACATAATGTATCTATTGTGGTTAATAATTACAATAAATGATCGGTACTAAAAAATTATTGATTTACCTAAATCCGTTGAGAACTTGTGGTATACTACATCTGGTAAAGCTAATCAAAGCTTAGGAAAAGCTCCATATGAGTGAGAAACCTTTAAAGCTGCGAATCTCAATTCCCCCCGTCGAAGGAATTGAGGATGTCCCTATCGCAGCAGTAGAAGTACTCGCTACCAAAATGGGGTTTAGTTCTAATGCTGTGCAAGACATCGTTCAAGCTCTTACTGAAGCATTAGTGAATGCTGTTCTTTACACAGACCTTGACTTAGAGGTTGTTATTTTCGCGGAAAATACAAGCCTAGTTGTGGAAGTCCATGATCGTGGCTCTGGCTTTGATGTTGATAGTGTGCCTCCTCCTAATTTTGATTTGATATCCGAGCTTGGCGTCAAAAGCGGCGGTTTCGGGATACATATGATCAAAGCATTGGTCGATAAGGTAGAAATCAAATCTACCGACAAAGGTACAACAGTCCGCATGATTAAGTTTTTGCCTATCCCCAAACCCGTTCTCCAAAGATGACTCATTCCTCATTTCTACAAGATGAACTCAAGATCGTTGAACAAATTGATGGCGATCAAGTTATTCTCAAACTGAATGGTGCTTTGAGTGTGACCACTGTTCCATACTTTAGACAAGCAGTACAGCCATTTATTGATCAGAATTTATCAGCAATCGTTTTAGACTTTGAATATGTTACTAAGATTGTAAGTAGGGGTGTAGGGGCGGCGATTGATATGGCAGTGCAAGCCAAAAAACATGGAGGTAAGCTCCGCTTAGAAAATGTTGGTAAGTATGGTCGCTCCCTCTATATTCAGGGTGTACACCTAGTAGCCGAAGTACCTGAGCTAGAAGGATTTGAACCATAAATTCTATTAGAGTAAGCGCTTAAGTAATAGCATTAGCCTACTACTTAAGCGCTTCTTTTAATCTTTGAACTGTTGGCAATCTTGGATAAGTATATGAAAATAGTTGGTCGTAAATCGTTAGGAGAGAAAGCTGTCTTCGATATCGGTTTAGAACGTGACCACAATTTTTTATTAGACAAGGGCTATGTTGCCTCCAATTGCTTTAATAAATCCCATAGTGTTGCCTATGGTTATGTCACCTATCAGACTGCATATCTGAAGGCTAACTACCCTGTTGAATATATGGCAGCCCTTTTATCTTCGGTCAGTGGTGATCAAGATAAGGTGCAGCGCTATATTGCCAACTGTCGCAGCATGGGGATTCAAGTTTTGCCGCCTGACGTGAATAGCTCTGGGGAAGACTTTACACCACGCGGTAAGCAAATTTTATTTGGGTTAGCAGCAATTAAGAATCTCGGAGCAGGACCGATCGCGTCAATTTTGCAAGCTAGACAAGAGGGAGGCGATTTTACTTCGCTCTCAGACTTATGTAGTCGTATTGATTCTCGATCGCTAAATAAAAAAGCATTAGAAGCTTTAATCCAAACTGGAGCTTTGGATTTACTTGAACCCAATCGGCATCAGTTGATGAATGATCTGGACATCACGATGGAATGGGTCTCTAGGCGTGCCAAGGAGTTAGCTTCTGGACAAGGAAATTTATTCGATTTCTTTGGCGAAAGTAGCAATAACAAAGCCTTTGATACTGCGCCTACGACTAATCGTGTTCAGGACTATTCCCCTCAAGAAAAGTTACGGATGGAAAAGGAATTACTCGGCTTCTATATTTCCGATCATCCCCTCAGTGTAATCAGCCGTTCAGCAAAGGTCATGGCTCCGATTAATCTCTGTGATATTCCCGATTCTGCGGAAACTAAAACTGTGACAGCGATCGCCTTGATCTTGGATATCAAGACTGTCACTACGAAAAAAGGTGACCCAATGGCAATTTTGCAACTCGAAGATCTCACAGGTAGTACGGAAGCGGTCATTTTTCCGAAGATATTTGATAAGGTCAAGCATTTACTTGAAAAAGATAAGCGCTTAATGATTTGGGGCAAAATTGATCGCCGCGATGAACAAACACAATTAATTATTGACAATATGCAGCCGATTGAGTCTGTCCGCATGGTGCGCGTCGAGCTTACTCGCGATCAGGCAAGCGATCGCCAAGTCTTACAACAACTCAAAACCGCCTTAAATTCTAATCCGAGTTACGAGAATTCTAACCAAGGCAACTCTTATAACAGGAATGAATCGGATCTTTCTAACAAAATCCCTGTAATTGCAGCGATCGAGTATACGCCTAAGCTAATCCGTCTAGGCAATCAATTCTGGGTAGAAGATGAAGAAAGAGCCGTTAAATCTCTACAGCAAGCAGGATTTAAAGCGTCATATGACTCATTGGTTAGCAAATAACTAGAATGTATTTGGATGTTATCTGTTAACCTGACAGAAAGACTCTTGGAGATTTCTTTATGCTAAATTCTTTTCAAATAAGTAATTTCAGGCTTTTTGAAAAACTAGAAGTAAAAAAACTAGGACGAGTCAACTTAATCGTTGGCAAAAATAATTCTGGTAAAAGTACATTTCTAGAAGCAATACAGATTTATGCAAATAATGCTACCTATGAAATACTTTTAGACCTTATATACGCTAGGCAGGAAACTTGGTCTAATGACGTGAATAAATCACATCTTCCAGCAACTAGATATGCACAAAATTTATTTTTACAGCAAGTGCCAAATTTTCGGAAAAATTCTGTTCGTCATTTGTTTTTTGGGCATCAAATACCAGAAATAAATGAGCAAGGACTATCTTTAGGTGAAGTACCTCCTTCTATACCACTCAATCTATATGTAGCTATTTATAAAAATCAACAAAATGATGAACTAGGATTAAGAAAGGTTCGTATTTATCCTTCTCAGTTACCAGAGTTAAATGAAGATTTAGATGATGTTGAAATCTATCTTGTAGCAGAGGAAGGGGAAAGATTAACTAGACTATTTCGACTAGAAATGGATCTAACAAGTCCTCGGCATCAAACTTTAAGCGGTATATATGAGAGACAAGAAAACCTTCCTAAATATGTATATCAGACTGTTTCAACAGATAATATGTCAAGTAAAAGACTCGCTTATTTGTGGAACTTGACGAGTTTAACTGACTTAAAATCAGACGTTATTTCTGCTCTTAAGCTAATCGATCAGAGAGTAGTAGCAGTTGTTTTCGTTGATGGGGAAATTGACGAGCGTATCCCAATGGTACAGATGCAAGGAATTGATGAACCTTTGCCATTAAAAAGCATGGGAGATGGGATAATGCGAATATTTCATATTACTGTAGCGCTTGTAAATGCTAAAAATGGCATTTTGTTAATCGACGAATTTGAGAATGGACTGCATTGGACTGTACAACCTAAAGTTTGGGACATTATTTTTCAATTGGCTGAGAGACTGAATGTGCAGATTTTTGCAACAACCCATAGCCGTGATTGTGTGCAAGCTTTTGAAAAAATATGGAATAAATATCCAGAAAGTGGTGCTTTCTTTAGGCTAGATGAAAAAAATGGCAAAATTAAAGCTACTGAGTATACCTTAGAAACTCTTGCTGACTCTCTAGAAATGGATGTAGAAGTAAGATGAGCATGACAGAAAATCCACCAAGGCAAGGTTCTCTGTGCAAACAAGATACAGATAAGGTTTTGCTAGTTGAAGGTGATACAGATTGTCATGTTGTTATGGCTTTATGCCAAGCTCATAATGTTCCAAAGAGCTTTGGAATATATCAATGTGGCTCAGATGATGGAGTTCTTAAACGTTTAAATGCCCTAATCATTCGTCCGAGCCCACCTCAAGTCATAGGGATTATGCTTGATGCTGATAATCCGTCACTAGAAGGTCGATGGAAAGAGATTCATAGAAAATTGCAACACTATAGTTATGAGTTACCTGCAAAGCCTGAGCCTGATGGCACAATTATCTTAAGCAATGATAAGCCTAAATTAGGATTTTGGCTGATGCCTAATAATCGGGTTTCAGGAATGCTAGAAGATTTTTGTGCAGAACTTGCTGAGCCAAACTCATTAGCATTTGCAATAGAATGTGTGGCACAAGCTCAAGAAAGAAAACTGACAACATTTAGAGAAGTGCATCGCAGCAAGGCAGAAATTCATACATATCTTGCTTGGCATGATAAGCCAGACAATCCTTTAGGTCTTGCTATTACCAAACACGCACTTAAACCTAATACCGACTTAGCAATACAGTTTACGAATTGGCTAACACGATTATTTGCATGATTTGTTTACATTCCTAATTGTCGTCTGGCTTCAAATAAGCCGAGGGCAGCACTCACGGAGAGATTGAGACTGCGGACATTGCGATTTTCCATAGGGATATAAACCGCAGGATTGTTGGCAAGAACTTCTGGAGGCAAGCCACTGGATTCACTGCCAAATAACAGCCAGTCACCATCTTGATATTGAAATTCGCGAAAATGCTTTGTTCCTCGCGCACTAAAGCAAACCCATCTAGCTCCTTGAGACGCATGGCTCAAGGATTCGATATTGGGATGTACTGTTACATTTACATAGTCCCAATAGTCTATGCCTGCCCGCTTCAGTTGGCGATCGCTAATTTCAAAGCCCAATGGCTCAACTAGGTGCAGATGCGTATTTGTAGCGGCACAGGTGCGAGCGATATTTCCAGTATTGGGCGGAATTTCGGGATAGACGAGAGCGACTTGCAGCATTGACGATTCAAGAAATTTAAAGACTGTGGTTGTAGCACAGTCTTTAAATATAGCAGTCCTAAATGTAGATTTTTTAGTTTGTAGAAGTGCATCCTTTTGGGGGCGATTCTACAAACTATTTAGAATTGTTTGGCTAACGCTTTGTCCGTTCTTCGATGTCTTCTAGGGTTTGTAGAACTAAACGCTTTGCCTGTAACTGCCAACCCCATTTTTGCAAAGCGATCGCTGCACCAGTCCCAATCACCGTAGCGATGAAATCTAGGGGCTGCTCCAATGAGATTCCCAGTAGTAGTCCTAGCCCTGCGATCCCCCAAAAGGGTAGAGAAATTGTCTGACGATTTTTTTCGACTATTTGGCTAATATCATCGGTGGGCATAATTGCCAGTAGTTCGGCTTTAGCTTGCTTTTGTTCGGTAATATTTAGTGTTAATCCAAATTTTTGGCGTAGTTTTTCAATTTTCCGAGCATTGGTACTGTACTGCACTAACTCATCTTCTGCCATCGTGATTAGGCGTTCTAGCTTGGACATAGGTTACTAATTGAAGTTGCATATTGGAGAGCAAGTCTTATAGTAGCCGCTATAGAGTAATAGACATATCCCTCCTATAGTAGTTTTCGCAATGCCTTTACTGAATTGGAGATCGGGATTCAGTTTCTTAGAAAAACATTTGACAAAGAACATAACCGTTAGCTAATATATAAGTCCTGAAGTCAGGGCGAATGGCGGAATTGGTAGACGCATCAGACTCAAAATCTGACGACAGCAATGTCATGAGAGTTCGATTCTCTCTTTGCCCATAAAAAAGAAAGCTCGCCTAGCGAGCTTTCTTTTTTATGTAATTTCGTCGGGATTAATACCTAAAGCAATTAGGCGATCGCGTAATTTTTGAGCCTCTAATTCCGCAGCATTAGCTCTAGTCGCTTCCTGCTCAGCACGTAAACGCTCTTGCTCGGCGCGATCACTTTCTTGGACAGTCAGTTGCTTTTGATGTTGTAAGGCAAAATTTAGCTCAAAGGGCATGAGCAACTTCTCACCTGTTTCTAATTCGTAGAAATCGATCAAATGCTCTTGAACTTCGAGACGCAATCCTAAAACATGGCTCTGACCATCTGTGATGGGATAATAGATATAGTCTTCATCACGTTCGCGATAGTCAAGGCGATAACCACGTAATTTTTCAGGTATCCATTCGCCTTTGGGGTCAAATAGCCAATATTCTTGTACGCCTATATCTTCATAAAGATTTCTTTTGAATTCTTTGTCTTTTGCTTGAGTTTTCGGCGATGTAATTTCAAAAATAATGCTAGGGACTTTGCCAGTGTCCCAGATTTTGTAGTTGTCATAGGGGACTTGAGGGATCTCAAAAATTAGCATGATGTCTGGGGATACCCGCAATTTTGGGAATCCTTGAGCATAGTAAAGAAATTGATCGGCAAGCACGACAGGCGATCGCTCTGAGAATTTGGATGCTAAATAATTTCGCAATACACCAACAGTGACAATGATCGCATCAGCATGAATTGAGGTTTCTGCCAAGGGTTCACCATCCTCGGAAGGGTAAAAAATTTCGGGCGGAGTTACTGAATTTTGCTCTAGCTTGCTATTTTGGGAACTAGCAATATTGGTAACAGTGGCTGGAGTCATGGCACAAGCAGTGCTGTCTGCACAAGCGGCAATGTATTAGAAATTATATAGCTATAGCTCAGTGGAGAGAGGCTGTGCTTTGAGCTACCTCTCACCATTGAGCTATAAATTGATTTTTTGTAAGACTGAACTTGTAGAAACGATGTGGCGATCTAAGCCTAGTACTTTTGGTTCAATACCGATTGCTAAGCCAATTAACTGTGGTAAATGCAAAATCGGAATTCCTAATTTTTGACCAATTACCTGTGCAACTTCAGGTTGTCGTGAATCAAGATTGAGATGACAAAGAGGACATGGGGTCACTATACAATCGGCTCCTGCGGCGATCGCTGCCGTGAGATGTCTACCTGCCATTGAGAAGGATTCCTTGGGGGCATAGCTAGAAATGGGCCAGCCACAACACTGTACTCGACCATCGTAATAGATTGGAGTTGCACCGACAGCACGGAAAACATTTTCGAGAGATTCAGGTTTAAACGGGTCATCAAAGCGCGTAACTGTTTGCGATCGCAATAAATAGCATCCATAAAAGGCAGCACACTTGAGATTTGCTAGCGATCTCGTGACTTTAGCAGCAATATTTTCTAAACCATAGTCACGAATGAGAATCCAGAGCAAATGCAAAACTTCCGTCGAGCCTTGGAAATGACGACCTTGTGTATTCAGTAGGGCATTAACTTCATCCTTGCGACCGAGGTCAGAGTTTTTGAGCTTGTCATTGACGCGACCGAGAACACCCTGACAAGTGCTACATTGCGTCATCACATTAAGGTTCAATTCTTCGGCGAGGGAAATATTCCGCGCATTGACTACATCTTCCATTAGCTCATCGGTTTCCTTAAAGGTTCCTGAACCGCAACAGGTTGCTCTAGCTAATTCCACTAATTCAATGCCTAATGCTTGAGCGATCGCTGTTGTCGATGCGTGGAGTTCTTTGCAAGCACCCTTAGCAACACAACCAGCATAGTAAGCGTATTTCAATGCTTTCGTCTCTGTCATTACTCTTTAAAAAATGATATTTCCTAGCCTTAAAAAGGATTATCTTTAAAGCTACATATAACAAAGCTAAAAGTAGAATGCTATTTTTAGCTTTTAAAAACCTTACTGAGGTTTGTTTTTAATTCACAAAAGTGCGTCAGCATTTTTGTGAGTTGGTATTAAATATTCAGCAATTGCCTCTGAATTATAACAATATTCCCAAGATTTCTTGGAAATCAAAACTTGCCTAGAATGAAAGTCTTTGAAATAGCTGATCAACAGCAAAACTAAATCCATTAATAACATCTTCTCCATCCAGAAAATCACCACGTTTAAGGAGGCGATCGGGTTCTTGGGCAGAACGATAAACTAAGACATAGTGTTGGATAGGATTAATTACCCAAACTAACCGAGTCCCATTTTCAAAATATTCCACAAGCTTGGTACTAATTTCTTCGACCGTATTGCCAGGAGATAGGATTTCCACTGCTAGATCAGGTGCACCTTCTAAATAGCCAATGGGCAGATCTGCAATCCCTTGAAATCTCTCTTTCGCAAAGAAAGAAATATCAGGGGAGCGTTTATTACCATTTTTCATCTTGAATGCTGTGCTGGAATCAAATAACACCCCCAGCTTTTGCGGTGACACAATTGCAAACAAAGCTGAACTCAAAACAATGGAAATGTAGCCATGTAAAGCACCTGAGTTGCCCATGACAACTAGTTCTCCATTTACAATTTCATAACGACATTCATCATCAGGAAGAGCCATGAATGCCTGATCTGTCCAGACTTTTGCATTTGATGTTTCTGTAACTGAAGCAGACATATTCTTTGCTCCTTTTCGCTATTTATTCTGGTTCGGCAGAGTATTACATGACTTTAGCGACTTTTTAATGATTGAAGAAGTCCACCACAGGCATCGAAGAGGAGATCGATGACATAATTAAAGCCATCTGCACCTCCATAATAGGGATCTGGTACTTCTTTGTCATTCTGGGTTTGGCAATAGTCACACATCATTTTCACCTTATCCTTAAATCTTCCCTTTGGATCGAGGGCGAGGATATTGTGATAGTTATCTCTATCCATTGCCAAAATTAGATCAAATTCCAGTAAGTCTCTCGCTTCAAATTGCCTAGCTGAACCAACAAAGTTTAAACCACGTTCTCTAGCAGCAGCACGCATTCGACGATCAGGCGGTGCGCCCACGTGCCAACCACCCGTACCTGCGGAATCACAAATAAAGCGATCGCTTAGACCTTCCTGCTCAATCAGATGATTCATGATATTTTCCGCAGCAGGCGATCGGCAAATATTGCCTAGACAAACAAATAAAAGTTTCTTAGTCATATCTATCAATATCAAAATAAATAGCTAAAAGTGCTGATATACAGCACTTTTAGAAGTTAAGCACAGAGCGCTAAAACTTGCTCAACAACCTTAGGTGTAACATCTTGATGTTCTCCTAAAGCCACAAAGCCACGCTTCTCGAAGCGATCAGTGATTAAAGGAATGACATCTAAGCCCACACCATAATCTGAAAGCTTGGTGTGAACGCCGACAGATTCAAAAAAGTCACGAGTTTTTTGGATAGCTCGATTAATTCTCACGTCTTCCTCACCATCGACTAGACCCCAAACCCTTTCAGCATATTGCAACAGTTTGCCCCACTTGCGATCGCGTTTAATGGTCAGCATATTCGGTAAAACAATTGCCAAGGTTTGAGCATGATCCAATCCATGCAGCGCTGTGAGTTCATGTCCAATCATATGTGTTGCCCAATCTTGAGGTACACCAACACCAATCAGACCATTCAAAGCCATAGTGGCACACCACATCACATTAGCTCTGGCTTCATAATCACGCAGATCTACTAAGGTTTTAGGACCTTCCTCGATCAAGGTTTGCAGAATTGATTCTGCCATCCGATCTTGGAGTGGCGCATTAACAGGATAGGTCAAATACTGTTCCATTACATGGGTAAAAGCATCAACAATGCCATTACTTACCTGTCTTGGAGGCAGAGAGAAAGTGGTTTCAGGATCTAGTACCGAGAATTTAGGAAATACAAGGGGACTAGAGAAAAATAGTTTTTCTTGGGTTTCCCACTTGGTTACTACAGAATTAGTATTCATTTCTGAACCTGTTGCAGGCAGAGTTAAAACTGCACCAAATGGAATCGCCGTCTTGATGGGGGCGTGTTTTGCCAAGATATCCCAAGGATCGCCATCAAAGGGGACTGCTGCGGCAATAAATTTTGTCCCATCAACGACTGAGCCACCACCAACAGCTAGTAAAAAATTAACTCCTTCAGCACGAATCAATTCAACAGCCTTGAGTAACGTTTCCAAGTGTGGATTGGCTTCAATTCCGCCGAATTCTAAAAAGGTTCGTCCTGTTAGAGCCGTTTTTACTTGATCATAAACTCCATTGGTTTTGATACTGCCACCACCATAGGTGACAAGGATTTTGGCATCAACAGGAATTTCTAATGCAATATTCGCAATTTGACCTTTGCCAAATAGAATTTTGACTGGATTATAAAAAGCAAAATTTTCCATGACTAACTCAAAAAAACATTACAGTTGGTGCTTAGCACTAACTGTAATATAGCTAAAATGCCAAATCTTCTGATCGCGAACCAGAATAAATCATGCCTTTGCTGAAATTAATACTCAAAGGCTCACCGTCACGGATAAATCCTGTAGCATTTTTGACCCCTACAAGAATAGGGATACCTAACCTTCTACCAATGATTACTGCATGGGAATCCAGGTTGGCATCTTCAGTAATGACTGCTGCAGCCTTACGAATTACTTCGATAAAGTCAGCATCAGTGCGATCAATTACAAGGATTTCCCCTTCGTTAAAGTCTCGCACATCGAGATGATGGAAAGCAACCCTAGCACGACCATGAACCATACCCGAACCAATGCTTAAGCCTTTGCCCACTACCGATGATACAAATTCAACCTTAATTAAGTCCGTTGAACCAGCCACATCTTGTAATGTACCAGCCGACATCACCACGAGATCCCCTGCGGTGAGTAATTTCATCTCTTGAGCAAGATTTAGAGCCGCTTCAAAGTTTTGGCGAGCAGATGGTAAGGAAATCAAGACTAAAGGCTGTACACCCCAAACCATTTGTAAACGTCTTGCTACTTGGACATTGGGTGTAACTGCTAAGATGGGAATGGGAGGACGGAATTTGCTGACGTTACGGGCAGTCGAGCCTGTTTTGGTTAACGTTACGATCGCTGCCGCATTTAGTTGCATAGCAATGCTACCAACCGCTTGACTAATCGCATTAGGTACAGCCCGACCCATGCTTTCAAGAGGTTGCATTTTTAAGTCTTGCTCTTTTTCAATGCGAATAGCTATTCTTGCCATTGTTTCTACAGCCAATACAGGATACTTACCGACTGCTGTTTCGTTGGAAAGCATGACGGCATCGGTTCCATCGATGATCGCATTGGCAACGTCAGAAATTTCCGCACGGGTTGCACGGGGATTGCTCACCATGCTATCGAGCATTTGGGTTGCAGTAATCACGGGAATACCCAAGCGATTTGCAGTTTTAATTAATTGCTTTTGAGCAATTGGTACATCTTCCGCAGGGATTTCTACACCCAAATCACCCCGTGCCACCATGACACCATCACATACCGAGAGAATCGCTTCCATATTGGCGATCGCTTCGTGCTTCTCAATTTTGGCAACAACACTCGCATTACGACCTGAAGCCACAATGAGATCTTTAACTTCGAGAATATCTTCAGGTGTACAGACAAAACTGAGCGCCACCCAATCCACACCTTCAGAAAGTCCAAATCGTAAATCTTCGCGATCCTTATCGGTCATCGCACTAACTGATAGGTGAACATTCGGAAAATTTACACCCTTATTATTAGAAAGTGTGCCACCAATTACAACTCGACAATATAAATCACCTAGATCTACATTGACATCTTCAACAACCATTTCCACTTTGCCATCATCAAGCATGATCATTGCGCCTACAGGTACTTCTTCGGCAAGTGTTTCATAGGTAATACAACTAATTTCTGAGGTTCCTGGTACTTGGCGACTGGTTAGCGTAAATTTATCACCTTTATTTAGGATAATAGGACCGTCTTTAAATACGCCAAGGCGGATTTTTGGACCTTGCAAGTCTTGCAAAATACCGACGGGTTGATTTAGTTCACTAGATACTTGGCGGATATTACAGATGCTGCGATGGTGATCAGCATGGGTTCCGTGGGAAAAGTTTAGACGAAAGGTAGTTGCACCTGCTTCAATAAGCTGACGAATCATATCAGGGCTACTGGTTGCAGGACCAATAGTAGCGACAATTTTGGTGCGGCGAAATGTTTCTCTAACGGTCATGGATAGTAAGCTAAAGGCGGGATCTCAAACATACCAGAATGTCATGACAAAAACTAAATTTTGAATTTAGTCGTTCCGTATGTGTGACTAAATTCAAAATTTAGCCATAGGATCCCATTCCAGAATTGTGTCAAAATATTAAGCGTGAGAGTAATATTTGATCCAAACCAGATTTCCCGTCCTACTGCGATCGCCCTCGGTAACTTTGATGGCGTGCATATAGGACATCGCCATGTGATTGCGCCGATTTTGCCATCCGCTTTGAGTGGTAATCATCACCACTTAACAAGTACTGTTGTCTCCTTTTCGCCGCATCCTCAAGAATTTTTTAGCAAACAATTGCGATCGCTACTTGCCCCTTTCGATGAAAAAGTTGCCCTACTTGAATCCCTTGGTGTCGAGCAGTTAGTTTTGCTACCCTTCAACGCGGATCTTGCCAAGCTCACTGCTGCCGAGTTTATTCAGAAAATTTTGATGGACTCCCTGCAAGTGAAATTAATCAGCGTCGGCTTTGATTTTCATTTTGGGCAGAAACGTCAAGGCAATGTCACGGATTTAAAAAATGTTTGGGGCGATCATCTCACGGTAATTCCAGAGCAGACAATGCTACTTAACGATTCAGCGCCAAACAGAATTAGTAGCTCGAATATTCGTACTGCTCTAGCCAAGGGTGAAGTCGATCTTGCTAAGGTGATGCTCGGTCGTCCTTATAATCTGGTGGGTAAAGTCATCCAAGGCAAACAGTTAGGGCGCACTATTGGCTTCCCGACGGCAAATCTCGATCTCCCTGCTCAAAAATGTTTGCCCCGTGATGGTGTTTACGCTGTGCTAGTGAATATTAGCTCTAACCCTAAACCCATATTGGGTGTGATGAATATCGGCTTAAGACCAACTGTTAATGGCGATCGACGATCAGTGGAAGTGCATCTATTTGATTGGCAAGGTGATCTCTATGATCAGGAGCTAAATGTAGATCTCGTCAAATTTATTCGCCCCGAACAGAAATTCGCATCACTGGATGCCCTCAAAGAACAGATTCAATCTGACTGTCAGACTGCCTTAAATCATCTTGCCTTTAGCCTAATCCATTAATATAGCGTTTACCAGTCTGATAAAGTATAGGTTTGATTCCCCGCCAAAGGTGGGGAATCTCGAAAACTGATCCGAACTCTACAAAAGAGTCGAATATTTTTGCATACCTAATCTCAGCTAAAAGCAACCAAGCTTCTTAATGGGCAAATCACTTTGTCTAACGTTCCGCTCCATCCACTCGCGTAGCGCAGTGAATCGGAACGGAGCTAGTTGAGTGCAAGTGGAAGGTTAACCCACCAAATGCTTTAACCGAATTTCTGCTTTAAGAATTCTGCTGAATTCTTTGTTCCATTCCAATCTGCAAAAAGTATTTGAATCTCCCGAGCTTTTTGACGCGCTAAAGGGTTATTCAGCAGTTGCGCGATCGCGTCTAGTAAAGTTTTACGGGATAGCCTACGCTTACGAATACGGATGGCGCTCCCTTGTCGAACAATAGCATCAATATTGCTTTCTTGTTCTGGCTGTAAACCAATCCCAACAAATGGAGTGCCCGCGGTGCAAGCGGTCTGTACAGTACCTTGTCCGCCATGAATTACCGCAATATCTGCAAGAGAGTTGACTTTGGGAGCAGGAAGCCAATCATAAACTAAAACATTTGTTGGGACAGAAATATTTTGATTTTGAATGTGCGCCTTGATTGGAGCAATAACGGTATAAGGAGTGTTTTCAAAACTTTCAATTACAGTTTTTAGAATATCTCGATTAGCCGAACTGCCCATAGCACAATAAATAATAGGCTGTTCATGCGATAAATTTAGCAGTTCAGAAGGGACTTCGCCTTCGAGTCGGGCAAAAATCGGTCCGACATACTGCCAATTTTGGGGCAGGGATTTCACACCCGCGAGTTCTGGAATATCGGTAACTAAATTGAAGTCGCCTTCATAAATATCAACCAATCTCTTGATAGGCTTAATCCCATAATGTTTGGCAACCCTTTGGAATGGCTTTATCCAAAGTTTTGTGCTCTTTAGCCAATTGTTTGTGATGCGGTCTAAAAACTTACTTGAAAATATCCGCAAAAACGGATAGTCAAACTCATCGGGGAAAGTAGATAAACCAGCGTCAAGAAATGGGCGGGTTAATGGGAAAGGCAAAACATATACCAGAGGGATTTGAGATACTCTGGCTGAAATCGTAACACTTAGGGTAAAACCAATAACTATAGCAACGGGCTTTAATTCTTGATATAAAGCAACTTCACTTTCTACTCGTTCTCGTAATTCCAATTCGGTAAATGGGTCATCGAAGCTTTCCATACGGTCAACTTTCCAAAGATGTTCAATTTTCTCTTTTGTAAGCCACGGGGTCATACGACGAAATTCAAAACCTGCTTGTTCAATCAGATGAGAATAAACATCACTATATCCAAAAAACACACAATGAAATTTATCTTGTGATTCTTTGGCGATTTCAATCATGCGTGTTGTTTCGGCAATATTTAGCGTTTCAGGAGCAAAGACTAGACTTTTCAAGATATGTTCTCCATTTGCTTGGGCAGTTTAACGGTCTAGTTAGCTTATACCGCTTTTACGAAAACTCCGAAAGACGCATGAAATTAAACTTTATCTTGCACAAACTGACTTAGCTTGACTAACGCCGCACTTCTGAGCTGCCTTTTGAAAGTTTCCTGTTTTGATCTCTGCCCAAAAAGCCTATAACTGTTCCAAACGCATAAGAGATTAACGCTATCCTAGTTAAATCGACCATGATTAAGCTGCTTCTGGGTTTTCAGAAAAGTAGCATCGGTGACAAGCTAGCTTAAAAGGTAAAACCACACTGGTAGTCATGCAATGTAATTGTGTTGCGGGCGCGAAGCGCTCGCAACACAATTACTAAAAAAATTACTTTGCAGCACTACCACCACACTGAACATTAAAAAAGTAGTAGGATCTTAAAGCTAAGATGAGCAGAGATTGACATTGCTCATTGTCAATAAGTTCTATTTCGTAATTTCTATGCATGACAACTTAAGGCAACTATTAGAAACAGTTGCAACGGGGGAGCTAAGCCCAGAAAGCGCTTTAGAAGAATTGAAATATCTCCACTATGAATCCGTTGGTGACTTTGCCAAAATTGATCATCATCGCAATTTACGGACGGGCTTTCCTGAAGTAATTTTTGGATTGGGTAAAACTCCCGAACAGATTGTGCAAATCATGCGCGTAATGGAATCCAAAAATCCTCTAGTCATGGCAACTAAAATCTCGGCAGCAGTTTATGCTCAAATTCAGCCATCTTTGCGCGGTTTGCGATATTTCCCCCTCGCCCAAATTTGCTGCCTCGGCGAGTCAACGATGCAAAAAAAAGGAACTATTACCATTCTCACCGCAGGTACTGCCGATCTTCCGATCGCAGAAGAAGCTGCCGTTACATCAGAACTCTGTGGCTTCACAGTTAAGCGACTTTGGGATGTAGGTGTTGCAGGAATTCATCGCTTACTCAGTCATCGAGAGGCGATCGCCAATGCCGATGTGATTATTGTTGTCGCAGGAATGGAAGGGGCATTGGCAAGTGTGGTCGCAGGTTTGACAGATTGTCCCATCATCGCAGTTCCTACTAGCATCGGTTATGGAGCAAGTTTTAATGGATTAGCGCCATTACTGACCATGCTTAATTCCTGTGCAACGGGTGTAGGTGTCGTGAATATCGATAATGGTTTTGGATCCGCCATGCTAGCAGGGAAAATTTTACATCGCCATCAATAGTTAAAGCTAGTGAGGCAATGGGCTTAAGCCCATTGCCTCACTAGCTTTTAATGCATAGAGCCGCAGCATAACTTGAGCCTAGTTCTAACTCTGTACTTAGGAGTTTTAAGTTCCAATCTCCGATCTGCAAAGTTGCACCGATCGCTACTTCTAGTAATGGCGAAACATTTAAACTTTCAAGAATGTTAGCAATCCCCTCTCCCGTTGCCTTGCCATAGGCTTCCTTGAGCGTCCATGCTTGATAAAAAGTCTGAATTGCTAAAGATGGCTCGCGATCACCAAATTCTTTAATTACCTTGTACTCCGATAATGAGAAATATCTCTGGGCAATTCTCTCAATATCACATTGCGGATTGATATATTCCAAATCAATACCTACCTCGCGATTACTACTGACAGCATAAATTGCCAAATCATGCGAATGGGCAAGATTAAAATAAATGCCCTTAGATTTTTGAAGATAAGGTTTACCGCGATCGCTATAGCTAAACTGAATTGCTTTGGGTTTACAGCCTAACCATTGTGCCAAGATTAGTCTCAAATTCCCCCTTGCGGCTACAAAATTGCGTCTGAGACTTTCACGCTTAAACCGATCCGACCGTGATCGTTCATCCTCTGACAAAAGTTTCCAGAGGAGATCGTATTCAGGTTGAGAAATATCTAGCCTTGCTTGATAGATTTGTAAATCTGTAGTCATTTGTGAAAAATAATTTGGGAGACTGCACTCCTTTGGGGCATAGTCTCCCAAATGACTACAGATTTGCTATAGACTCTTGGAATTTGAGATGAAATGAGAAAAAATCTATGAACTTGCCTTTAGTAATCGGAGCATTAGCCGTATCGTTGCTACTGTTGTGGTGGTTGCTCAGCGTGATTAAAGCTAGTTTTAAAACTGCCTTTCTAGTTGTAGCCGTTATTTTTAGCATCCAAGTGTTAACAGGTGTCGGTCCTCAACAAATTTTCGCGCAGGTGGGGCAATGGTTTAGTGGATTCTTTGGAGGATTAGGCAACTCGCTCCAAAACTGGGGCGAAAAGGGCAAAGTTGACGCTGATCCTAAAAAGCAATCAGCGATTTGGTTATTTCAAATCGCGATGGAAATGCTAAGCAATATCTGATCATTTTTGTGTCACGGCTTTGCCGTGACACAAAAATTGTTTCCTAGCCCCCTGCAATCGCAGGAATGATGCTTACTTCGTCGCCGTCTTTGAGAGCAGTATTTGCGCCTTCGAGGAAACGAATATCCTCGCTGTTGACATAAAAATTAACAAAACGTCGGAGATTTCCATGCTCATCACAAATACGAGCCTTGATTCCAGGACAATTGCTTTCGAGTGAGTCAATAATTTCTTTAACCGAAGCACCAGCACAGTCTACGGTGGCTTGGTTATTGGTTAATTGCTGTAGAGGAGTGGGGATTAAAACTTTGACAGCCATATTTTTTGTATCGATATCTGAGAAATTTAGACTTGAAATTTTGGGTGGGACTTTAAATTGTGCCATACTGACCGATCTACATTTTAACGCGATCGCTTACACAAAACAGAGGCATCGCTTTGCGTTGCCTCTGACTGCTTTTGATTCACGATTTAACGTCTGACCTTGCCTGTAAATCCTGAAGCTTTAAATTGTTTTAGCTCTAGCGGCTCAGGTTGTTCCTCAGGGACAGCAACCATAATTTGAAAATTACTTGTGCCTGTGGGGATCTCTTCAACTGCTCCTAGCCTTGCGCGTTCAGGCATAGCGTCATTACCGTTAGCGTCATAAATACGTCCAAAAATATCGGCATTGTAAACGACTTTGCCTGAGGTATTGTTGGCTTCTCCTTTGATGATGTAGCACTTAGCTGACATCACCCCACCACCTAGCACCATATGTTTACCTGCATCACCAGTACATGGTTCATAGGTAACATTAGTCAGCTTGATTTGCACATTTGCTGAAGCGGGATTGCTAAAAGCAAAGGTACAGATGCAAATTATTAGGGATAAAGCGCTAACATGAAAGATTTTGAGCAGTTTTTGCCAAGCTTTTGTCAAAGGGATAAATTGCTCATTTGATATCCTGTGATTTGCGATCGCCATAAATAAACCTATTTTATAAACCCTTGGATAAAAAATTTTCAGAAAAAAGAATGGCTTCTTTGACGTGGTAAAATTCATCTTAGCTCTTGAAGGAGGTCTATTTTTAATGCCACTTAGTCTATTGATTGCAACATTACCTGAAGCTTATAGAATTTTCGATCCACTGGTAAACGTTCTTCCTGTGATCCCCGTATTCTTCCTGCTCCTTGCATTTGTATGGCAGGCAGCAGTCGGTTTCAAATAGGTTTCAATTTAAGTCTTGACTTAATCACAAAAACTTATAACAAACTTTTAGGTACATCTCATACAGTTGTATTGACGCATTTATAAAACAAAAACTATAGAAGGAATCGGGGTGACGGTAACGTTACCCCGATTCCTTTCTGAGAGTATGTCGCTTCACGTCACACTCTTAGACCAAAACACAAAATGGCATACCTGTTTTTTGTTTTAGCATTAGGGACTAAAAATATTATTTTTAATGAACTATGGAAACCATCGGACGTTGGACGAACAAATTTTTAATGTTTAATTTGTTTTTAGTATTTTTCTTTTTTGTATGGCTACTAGTTGCCCTCGGTGGTGAAAGTCTTAAAATTAACCTTGGTCTAGAACTATGGCGACAACTGTGGGAACCATTGATTCAGCCAGTATTAGGGATCGTAATGGCTGGTGCGATCGCTAGTGGCATAATTTCCAAAGTTAAGCAAAAAATTACGAAACTATAATCTCAGAAAAAGTCACTGTGTGACTTTTTCTGTCTTTTCTAGATATGTCTTACCCAACCATTGATTGTAAATCGACTGTCAGCGAAATATTCTGATGGGCAACTCACAGGTAGAACTTCGTGCATACAGTGACTAGGGAAAAAAATGATTGTATTGTTTTGGGGCTGAATCACCTTATGGGACTTGGCAGCCACTGAAAAGCCATTTTCAATCTTGCTGTCATAGATGACTAACTCACCACCCGTAAAGGCTTTTGGTTCACGATAGTAATAGTAGACATAGGTGAGGGAGCGTGTCGCTGTATCAGGACTACCATTGTCATTATGGATTTTGTAATAATTGCCGTGATTATGAGCCGTCATTTGTGATTCAATTTGCCCGATTGCAAAGTTACTCATCCCCAAATGCGTCAGGATCTGCGGCGTAATTTTCCAAACGAGATTAATCATTAACTCTGAGAACTCAGGGAAGTAGGGCAGATAGAATGAGCGCCGATAGCTAGGGTCATTTGCTGAATTTGTAGTGGGGATAAATTCAGGTTGTTTATTAATGCTATAGCGCAATAATTCACTGAGTTGACTTGGCGATAAAAATTCATTAATTAGGGCATAGTGTGAGGGAATAATTTCTTCTGGTGAAACATCTAGTAATATCGATCCCCGATGATTTGCTGCTGATTGAGACTCGTTAACTGTAAAAATATTTGCTGCTTTTTGTGAATTATGGGATGCAGTATTCGGTAATAAATCTTGCCGATTTGTAATTAACCAGAAACCTTTCGCAAATTGCCGCTCTACTAAAATACATTCAAAATTGCGCCAAAAGAAACTATATTTCTGATCTTGAGAAGCAACTTCTAACTTGAGTTTATCGATAAAGCTATTCTCAAGTTTGAGCAACATTGCTAACTCCTCGGTTGATACCCAAAATCCAGATTTAACAATATGTTGAATTTGCTCAATCTGTTTGAATAGAAGTTCAATTCGTTGGTTATTCTCATCAGAAATGATTGGAGATTTTAAATGCTGATCTTGCATAATCTTTAACCATTAATTCGCATCATGATATCTTAGAAATAATTATTAGTTAAACCAACTGGGCATTAGCAAAACTGGTGGATCGTAATTACCCATTTGCATATTTTGTCCAGCTAATTTGGCAGTTAATTGATCGGTAATCGCGCCAGAGATTTTGCCATTCCCCACAACATCAAAAAAAGGTAAAGCAATACTCACCCCAGCCTGATTGAGCAACTGGTCTAATAGTCTTTCAAAGGAAGCAGGAGATTTACGAATTGGTAGTTCCTTAGTTTCGGGTAAATTAAATTTCTTTCTTGCCAACGTTCTTAAATCAGCAACAGCTTCATCCAATGTGCCGATCACATCGACTAGTTTATTTTCCTTAGCTTGTCTACCAGTATAGATTCGTCCATCTGCTAGTTTTCGCACCACTTCCAAATCAAGTTTGCGCCCCTGAGCAACATCAGTTATAAATTCCTGATATGTATTTTGCAAAAGATCTTGCAGCAATTGACGCTCTGCATCAGATAAATCTCGAAATGAAGAAAAGATATCCTTGTAAGGACCAGTTTTGATTGTTTGAGATTGAATACCGACTTTATTAAGCAACTCCTTAGCATTGAATCCACTTAAAATCACGCCAATACTACCTGTTAGAGTTCCCGCATTTGCATAAATCTTCGTCGCCGAACTCGCTGTATAGTAGCCGCCACTAGTTGCTTGGTCGAGCATACTCACAACCACAGGTTTTTTCTCGCTTAAGTCTTTGACTGCTGCATAAAGCTCTTTACTTGCACCAACAGTTCCCCCAGGACTATTAATCGATAGCAAAACACCTTTAACGGAGTCTTCCTCGATGAGTTCTCGGAGGCGATCGCGTACAGCCATCGCTCCTGATGCCGAAGCTCTTGCCCCTGTAATTACTCCATCTATTGAAACAAGTTCAAGGCGATCGCGATCAAGCACCTTTTTAAAATTGATAGCTTCATCCATTTGGCGACGCTGAATCCCGAAAGTTGCTGAAACAAAGCAAACAACGACTAAAACAAGAGCAATGATGCGATTAAGTTGCATAGCGAATTCTTCTGGTATCTGCTTTAGTTTAATATAAAACCCAGAACTGAAAGGCGGCGCATCGCGTCGCTTTTCAGTTCTAAGTTAAAATCATTTTTCTGTAAACTTTCTTCATAATCATGGCTAATCAAGCGCTCAATAAGACATCGGCTAAAAACTCTCGTAAAGACAAAGACATAGTTCGAGATTATTTTAATTCCACTGGTTTCGATCGCTGGCGACGGATCTATGGTGAAGGTAGTGATGTTAACCGTGTCCAACGCGATATTCGCACAGGGCATCAACAAACCGTCGATTATGTCTTAGGTTGGTTTAAGAATGATAAAAATGCAGTTGGACATTCAGTTTGTGACGCAGGTTGTGGCACTGGTAGCTTGAGCATTCCCCTCGCCAAAATGGGGGCAAAGGTCTATGCCAGTGATATTTCCGAAAAAATGGTAGGTGAAGGAAAAAGCCGCGCCACCAATCCTGCAAATCCTGTTTTTGAGGTTAAGGACTTAGCTGCATTGTCTGGAGAATATGACACTGTAATTTGTCTGGATGTGTTGATTCATTACCCCGATCAAGATTCTGAAGCAATGATCGCCCATCTTGCTTCCCTTGCTAAATCCCGATTAATTCTTAGCTTTGCTCCTAAAAATCCCTACTATGTACTCATGAAAAAAGTCGGTGATCTGTTCCCAGGACCTAGCAAAGCCACTCGCGCATATTTGCATAAAGAATCCGATGTGCGACGAGTGCTTGAAGGCTTGGGCTTCACAATCAAGCGCAAAGAATTCACAGCAACCTCCTTTTACTTCTCACGCCTACTTGAAGCAGTCCGCCGCTAAACTTAATCGCACTAAATCGCTGTCCTAGGGCAGCGATTTGATTTAGGTAAGAATTCTTTACATTTTGCAAGTAGGCGATCGCATCGAAACCGTATCAAAACCTGTTTGAATAGAAAATGGTGCTTTTAACGCGATTTTTACAATCTTTTTATATCTTAAAAATCTCACCTTACCCTAATTATCCACAAAACTTTTTTAATTATTCACCCTTTGTCCTATGGTTGCATCCTCAACAGTTCGCATTAGTTCTCGCAAAAGTCAGCTAGCACTGGTACAAACGCACTGGGTACAAGCGGAACTAAGCAAAGCACACCCCGATCGCCAGTTTGAAGTCGTCACCATGAGTACACAGGGCGATAAGATTCTTGACGTAGCTCTCGCTAAAATTGGTGATAAAGGCTTATTTACCAAAGAATTAGAAGTATCGATGCTGACCAGAGAGTCAGATCTAGCTGTACATAGCCTCAAAGATTTACCAACTAAGTTACCAGAAGGTTTAATCCTTGGTGCAGTAACCGAGCGTGAAGATCCCGCCGATGCCCTGGTTGTTCATGAAAAACTAAAGGACAAAAATCTAGCAACTTTGCCTGCGGGTACGGTTGTCGGCACATCCTCCTTACGTCGTCTCGCACAGTTACGCCATTACTATCCACATCTCACTTTTAAGGATGTACGCGGCAACTTGAATACCCGTCTCCAGAAGCTTGATTCGGGCGAATATGATGCTTTGATTTTGGCTGCCGCAGGTTTACGTCGTCTAGGCATGGGTGATCGCGTACATGAGGTCATTGATGCTGAAATTTCCCTCCATGCCGTCGGACAGGGAGCATTAGGCATCGAGTGCCGTGCCGAAGATCCCGATATTTTGGCTTTGTTTAACCCGATCATCCACTATCCCACCACTCAACGTTGCCTTGCTGAGCGCTCTTTCCTGCGTGAACTCGAAGGTGGGTGCCAAGTTCCTATCGGTGTGCATACTGCGATTAATGGCGATAAGTTAACGCTAAAGGGAATTGTAGCAAGCCTCGATGGTAAAACTTTAGTCAAGGGTGAAGTAACAGGAGATCTCACTAATCCCGAAGCGATCGGTGCAGAATTAGCCGATGATCTCAAAGTTAAAGGTGCTCAAGATATCCTCAACAAAATCTTTGCCGAAGTTAGAGCTTAGAAAGCAAAAAGAGTCAGTGCAAAACACTGACTCTGCTGGTTACAAAAAAGAGATGGTACTTTGTACCGTCTCTTTTGTATTAACGTTTCGAGTATTGAGGAGCCTTACGAGCTTTCTTGAGACCGTATTTCTTACGTTCCTTGGAACGAGGATCACGGGTGAGATAGCCTTCTACTTTGAGGGGCTTACGATTTTCGGGAGCAAACTCTACCAAAGCGCGCGCTACACCTAACCGAATTGCGTCAGCTTGACCTGTGACACCGCCGCCATGAGCATTAACGAGTACATCGTACTCATTTTCTAAGCCCAAGGTTTCCAAAGGAGCTTTCACGCCCGAAATGTAGCTAGGATTGAACTGCAAATACAAATCGCCAGGTTTACCATTGATTACGATTTTGCCTTCTCCAGGGACTAAGCGCACACGGGCGATCGCAGTTTTACGGCGACCAGTACCCCAATACACAGCACGATTAGAACGTTCAGTATCTGACATCGGTTATTTCTCCTACTTCTGCGATGGAATGGTATTGATGACCAAGGTTTCAGGCTGTTGAGCCTCATGGGGATGGCTTGCACCCGTATAAACCTTGAGCTTGGTGAAAAGCTGACGACCAAGGGTATTCTTGGGCAACATACCCTTAACAGCATGTTCAAGTACACGCTCAGGTACGCGAGCAATTACCTTATCAAAGGTTTCGGTCTTCATCCCACCAGGGCGACCAGAATGTCTTCTGTATAGCTTTTGGGTTGCTTTCTTACCAGTTACGGCAATTTTTTCAGCATTAACCACAACGACAAAATCGCCAGTATCTAAGTGAGGGGTATAGGTTGGTTTATTCTTACCGCGCAAGATTACCGCGATCGCGCTAGCAAGCCGACCGAGTCGTTGACCTTCCGCATCGATAACATACCACTTACGATCTGGATCTTTAGGTAGGTAGCTTTTATTAGGAGTGAGTGTAGTTGTAGTCATTAGTTTCTCTACAAGCGAAATTTATCTATCAAAATTTATTTATCTTGGGAAACTTGAGCTTTGAACTTCAAATCAAGCTGATAGCCTGATTATTTGTTAAACCCAAAGTTTGCTTGCGCGATGCGAACTCAGTAAATGGGTTATCAGCATAGCCGATTGCCAATAAGCAGAGCCCTTGCGGTGGTGCTGCATATTTAACTTCAATACGGCGTTTTTCCTGCCATCTACTAGTAAAGTCCTCGACACTGAGACGTGATCGCCCCACATCGATGAGCTGCCCTACTAACAAACGAATCATGCCATAAAGAAATCCACTTGCCTGAACTTCCACATGGACAAAATCACCATCTCGCCAACATTGAGCTTCTTGAACTTCAAGACAACTATGGGGACGACTGGAACCTGCCCTTTGGAAAGCTGCCATATCATGCTCACCTAGCATGTGTAGCAAGGCTTGGCGCATGAGCTTTTCGTCAAGGTAATCATGGTAGTAGTGCCAGCTAAACTGTTTCACAAATAAGTTCGGGATGGAAGCTGTGTAAATCGTGTACCGATAACGCCGCCATGTTGCCGAAAATCTTGCGTGCCAATCGCTTGCTACTTCCGTCGAGCCACAGATCAAGATATCTTCGGGAAGGTAATTATTTAATACCTTAGCCCATTTCTGAGGTGGAATCACACTCGAAGTATCGAAATGCGCTACCTGAGACGCAGCATGAACACCTGTGTCAGTTCTACCTGCACTATGGATAACGGTTGTCTTACCGCAAATCTGGGCGATCGCTTCTTCAATCGTTTGCTGCACTGAAGGATGACTTGGCTGTCTTTGCCATCCGTAATAATGTGTACCTAGATATTGAATAGCTAGAGCCACACGACGGACATGCTCAGAATCAGCAGACGAAATCACTTCTAGCATCTCAGGATTTGAACTGCTTATACCAGTTGCAAGATCGCGATCTCGGAGTTGTCGCCACGACGACTGACGGTGCGAACGATACGGGTATAGCCACCATTACGATCAGCATAACGTTCTTTTGCTTGGCTAAACAGTAAGTCCACTAAGCTAGTCACGCGATCTTCTTCAGGTAATTGTTCTTGCTTGGTCTTAGTTTGAACGCGATCGCTCACGGGTTCGCCATCTTTGACCGAAAGATCATATAGGTAGGCGATCGCTTGGCGACGAGCGTGTAAAGAACCATTTTTTGCAAGGGTAATGATGTGATCGGCAGTGGTGCGAACAGCATTAGCTCTTGCTCTGGTGGTCTTAATTTCACCTCTGAGAATTAACTGAGTCGTCAAAGCACGAAGAAGTGCTTTACGCTGATCAGCAGCCTTATTAAGCTGAGGGGTCTTATTACGATGACGCATAGGTATTTACCAGGTGGGAGGTTAAGTGCAATATTGGGAAATTTAAAATACTGCCATTTTTATAGAAATTTTATATAAATATTCTTATAAAACTTTTGAAGACTTAGATTCAGTCAAGGTCAAGCCCAGATGCTGTTTGAGGGCATCCATAACTTCCTCAGCCGACTTCTGCCCAAAGTTTTTGATCTCTAGAAGATCATCTTGAGTGTACTCCAACAAATCTGCCACAGTATTGATCTGTGCACGTTTGAGACAGTTGTAGGCTCTGACCGACAGTTGCAATTCCTCAATGTGAATTTGCTTTGTCTCATCCTGCTCATCACGCTCTTGAGGTAATGAAGGTGCAAGGGTGATTTCCTGCAAGGGAGAGAATAAACTCACCAATACACTAGCGGCTTGGCTAAGAGCCTCTTGAGGGGTAATGCTGCCATTAGTCCAAATATCAATTTGCAGACTCTCTTTATTGATCGCATCACCGATCCGAGCGTCCTTAATCTCATACTTGACCTTACGTACAGGCATAAACACAGCATCAATTTTGAGCGTGTCGATAGGAGAACTATGGTCTTCTTTAGATCGGTCTACAGAACGATAACCTTTGCCCCGTTCAATCGTTAGTTCCATTTCCAATGTTGCACCCTCACTGAGAGTAGCAATGTATTGGTTCGGATTAACGATTTCAATATCTGATGGCAAAGAATGAAAACTAGTGGCAGTGACTAGCTTTGGACCACGCTCTACCAAACGAATGATCTGTGGTGCTGAGCTATAAGACTTCAACACTAGTTCCTTCAGGTTGAGCATCAAATCCAAAACGTCTTCCCGCACGCCTGGAATCGTCGCAAACTCATGGTTGACACCAGCAATGCGAACAGCTGTGACGGCTGCCCCCTCAAGATTGGAGAGCAATACCCGTCTGAGCGCATTTCCAATGGTAATGCCTTGCCCCCGCTCTAGTGGTTCCAGTACAAATTGACTGTACTGACTATTATCTTTTTCTGTGTGGGATGCAACGCACTCAACCTGAAACTGTGCCATATTTGTACCGACTTAGTCTGCAAGAGTAAACGAAAATCAAAGGAGAAATTGGAGAGTTAGGAAATTATTAATTACGAAGTACGAATTTATTACGGATTTTTATTTTTAGTATCGTAATTTTTAATTCGTAATTGACTACACACGTCTTCGCTTGGGAGGACGACAACCATTGTGGGGAATAGGAGTAATATCGCGGATCAAGGTGATTTCTAAACCAGCAGCCTGTAAAGCTCGAACAGCGGTTTCACGACCAGATCCAGGACCTGTTACCATCACTTCAACTTGGCGCATCCCTTGCTCGATCGCTCTTCTAGCGGCTGCTTCCGCAGCAGTTTGCGCTGCAAAAGGAGTGCCTTTCTTCGCGCCCTTAAAGCCGCTCGCACCAGCCGAAGACCAAGAGATTACGTCACCTACGGTGTCGGCGATGGTGACGATTGTGTTGTTAAAAGTAGACTGGATATAAGCAACTCCATTAGGGACATTACGCTTATTCTTGCGTGCACCAGTTCTACGTGTTGTTTGACGAGCCATTTCGTATTAATCCTTAATTACTTCTTACCAGGAGCCTTCTTCTTACCTGCAACAGTGCGACGACCGCCACGACGGGTACGCGCATTGGTGCGAGTACGTTGTCCACGCACAGGAAGCCCCATACGATGTCTACGACCTCTGTAGCAACCGATGTCTACTAGGCGTTTGATACTTAAACCTTCAAGACGACGCAGATCGCCCTCTACTTGAAAGTTTGATTCTACCTCTTGGCGTAAAGTCGTTACTTCGGGATCAGTAAGATCTTTAACCCTTGTATCTGGGTTTATTTTGGTAGCTGCTAAGATTTTTTTGGCGCTAGTTAGACCAATTCCGTATATGTACGTTAGTCCTATTTCGATGCGCTTGTCACGAGGAAGGTCAACTCCTGCAATGCGAGCCACTATAAGTCTCCCAATTTGTTGTCAGTTTTCAATGTCATGTTACGGTTGCCCCAAATTTGAGGCTTGATTAAGTTGTGGTTGCCCTAAAAAATAGTTTTTAGATAAATTTCGAGTCAACCTTTGGGGCAAATATCTGTTCAACTCAATCTTCGTGAGAGCGTGCGTTTTATGCAGTGGGTTAGCTACAATCAGCAAGAGCAAATTACGAAGACAGTATATTTTACAGCGAACTCTATAATATATTGACAATGGCAACTTCTGTCAATATTTTTGCAATTTAGCTTTTCAGAATTAACTAATCGATAATTCTTAAGTTTGCGCTAAAACCTAGTTACAGCACTTTATGTTTACTTAAAATCCAGAAATAATTTTGAGAGTGGCGCATTACGCCACTCTCAAAATTATTTCTGGACTATATCAACGCCTCAATTGGCTGTACCGCTGTAAAAAGTAAAAAAGCCCAAAGGTAATTACTAATGATAAGAATTAGTTATACTTATGATATTGCTTAATTATCGTGATCACTATCAAGAGAAGCAATACCAGAAATTGGACGATATGTATAACTTGCAATAGCTGGTGTGGGACTAGAGGATTGAGGGCGTGATATCTTCATAATATCTTCTTTAATGGCTTCGAGATCGACATAGCGATCAGCAACATTAATTAGATGATCACTGGTCATTGAGCGCAGGCTCACTACTTCAACGCGCACACCTCGATAGCTTGCGGCATCAACTGCATACGCGAGATCCCCATCACCGCTAACGAGTACGGCTGTATCATAGGAGCTTATAAGTGCCATCATATCTACTGCTATTTCCACGTCGAGGTTTGCTTTTTTAGAGCCATCAGGCAGTTGAACCAGTTCCTTAGAAATTACTCGATAGCCATTGCGCCGCATCCACAGTAAGAAACCTTGTTGTTTTTCATTGGTGCGATCAACTCCTGTATAGAAAAAGGCTCTGAGTAAACGCGATCCATCTGTAAGGCACAAAAGTAATTTTGTATAGTCAATTTCGATCCCAAGTTGGAGCGCTGCATAAAAAAGGTTAGAGCCATCTATAAAGATAGCAACGCGTCCTCGGTTTTCTAAAATTTGGTCTGGCTTAAATCCAGAATCTTGCTCGAAAGGTAACATATTTTTGCCTATAGAACGTTTGTTATCTAGTGCTGTGGGATGAAGCTTTGGTATTAGCATGGATACTTAAAACCGTCCTAAGTGTTTACCTAATTCAGAAGAACTTCTTAAAACTTTTTTATAAACTAACGCGTAGTCGATTAGATGGAGACTAGCGACGGACGTTCAAAGTAACTTTTAACAAGACAAATAGCCTTATCCCAGGACTGTCAAAAAATAAATTTTAAAAAAATTAAATCTAAATCAATTGTGAAAATATTAAAATTTTTATAATAAAAACTACATCAATAAATAAATTATTTTTATAGCTTAATATAGATTATACACTATAAGTAAATATACTCCTTTGAGCATATTTTTGAAAAATTAATGTTGAATTCAAGTGACAAAAAAATAATACTCTAGTATTAAAAATTGTCTAAACCTTAGTATTTTCAATGCGTTGAAATATAGGAGTGGGTATTCCGAGCATCTGACCTGATTGCAGTATTCCCCAATTTGTATGACTCCAATCAGGTGGATTAGCTTCATCAAAACTTAATCCTAATTGTTGGTAAGCAGCAATACTAAGGTTTGATGTAATTGGAGCAATCAGATAAGCCGCTATCCTTACAGACTCCAACAAAGCATACAAAGTTTCGTTAACTTCTTTTTGTTTTCCTGCTTTGAATTGTTTCCACGGTGTGGTCTCGTCAATTAATTTGTTACAGTTCCAAATCAATTCTAATATTTTTTCACAAGCTGCTCGAAAATTAAGATTTTGATAATCACTTGCCACGCGATCGCCTAAATTTGAGGCTTGTTCGATCACTGGTTTAATTAAATTTGATACCTCGCTGGGATCGCTGGGATCAATTGCAGGTATAGTTCCTTGACAATATTTATTTACCATTCCTAGACTGCGATTGAGTAAATTACCGAGACTGTTAGCGAGATCAGCATTAACAATTGAGATAAATCTCTCTTCACTAAAGTCACCATCTTTACCGAATTCAATTTCTTTAAGGAAGTAGTAACGAATAGCATCTGCCCCAAATCGATCAACTAGATCATAGGGATCAATGGTATTACCTAAGGTCTTACCCATTTTGAGCCCATCTTTTGTGAGCAATCCATGACCAAATACGCGCTTAGGTAAAGCTAGTCCTGCTGACATCAACATCGCTGGCCAATAAATCGCATGAAATCTTAATATATCCTTACCAATGATATGCAAATTGAAGGGATACCACTTCTTGAGTGCATTTTCTAAGGTTGGTTCATCATCGGGATCAAGCAAAGCTGTTACATAACCAAGCAAAGCATCAAACCAAACATAAATAGTATGGGTGGGATCGATAGGGATCGGGAACCCCCAATCAAGGTTAACGCGAGAGATAGAAAAATCCTGCAAGCCTTGCTTCATAAAGCCAAGAACTTCGTTGCGACGGCTTTCAGGCTGAATAAAGTCAAGATTCATTTCGTGAAATTGAATGAGTGCGTCTTGATATTTCGATAGACGGAAGAAATAGTTGGGCTCATCTCGCCATTCACACACAACATTGGTATGAATCGGGCAATGATGGCTGGTCGGAAGTTCGCGTTCTTCTTTAAATTCTTCGCAAGCCACGCAGTACCAGCCCTTTTGCTGATTTAAGTAAATGTCACCAGAATCATAGACCCGTTGAAAAAACTCATTCACGATCGCTTGATGTTTGGGTGCAGTGGTGCGCGTAAAGCGGTCAAAGCGAATATTTAGTCTTTCCCAAAGTGTATAAAATTCCGCAACTGTGCGATCGCAATGATCTTGGGGCGATAGATTATTTTTCTCGGCTGTACGCTGAATTTTTTGTCCATGCTCATCAGTACCTGTTACAAACATTACAGGATGACCTTTGAGTCGATAGAACCGTGCAAAAGCGTCGGCAGCGATCGTCGGATAGGCGCTGCCAATATGCGGACGATCATTGACGTAAAAAAGTGGTGTAGTTAAAGCAATCGGTTCTAAAGACATAGGGTACTCAATTCACGGGTAATACCATTTTGCAAAAAAATGGTGGTAAATGTAACATTTTTCACCAAAAGTAATGAATAACCTTCAAACTCATCAAAATTGGATGGATCAAGCGATCTCCTTGGCGCAACAGGCAGGAGAGGCGGGTGAAATTCCTGTAGGGGCGATTATTGTCAATCATCAGGGCAAAGTGATTGGCACAGGAGGAAATCACAAAGAGCGAGATCAAGATCCTACTGCTCATGCTGAGATGGTGGCGATCCGTGAGGCTGCGCGGGTATTAAAAGATTGGCATCTCACAGGTTGCACCCTCTATGTCACTTTAGAACCCTGCCCTATGTGTGCAGGAGCAATTTTGCAAGCGCGGATTAGGACTTTAGTCTACGGTGCTGATGATCCCAAAACAGGCTCAATTCGTACAGTCGCTAATTTACCCGATAGTCCCGTTTCTTTTCACAAGTTAGAAGTGATCGCAGGCATTTGTGAGCAGGAATGCCAAGAATTATTGCAAGCTTGGTTTAAAAATCTCAGGATTTGATACCAGATTGCCTTCTAAGCATTTACGGCAATTTGTTCGGAAAACCAGATTGCGGCTTCAGTATTCGTTTTTGTAGCTAACAGTTCCACGGTTTGTTCTAACAAGGCGATCACCAAATTTGGCAAGACATAAGAAACCTCGCATTGTTGATAAACGCCAGTCTCATCTAATTTAAAAGCAAATAGGCGATAAGCACGAACATCAATCACCCAATATTCAGAAATCCCTAAGTCTGCGTACAGCCTCTTCTTTTCATCTAAATCGATCGCCAAAGTCGTATCAGAGATTTCACCAACTAAATCAGGCGATCGCCAATTGTCCAGATCAATAAACCGCGATTGACCAGTTTTCCAAGTGGGTACATCTTCACCAACATACACAACAATATCAGGGGCAATAGCTCTACGTCCCTTTTTTTCTAACTGACAGCCCCCAAAAGTACTTAATTTGACATCTGGAAATTTTGCCGCCCAAAAAGCCAAAATCATGGCAAATAGGTCGCCAAATCTAGCGTGATTAATCACTTCTGCGCCCATTTCTACCCACAAGCGTTGATTATTGAAAAACAATTTACAGCGATCGCTATTTTCCTCATCTCGCAGCGCTTCATAGTCTTGCCAAGTCGCTTGCTGCCATTGTTGAGTAGGTTTTAGGGTTATTTGGCACATAGCGTATTTATCGAATCGACCAAATCGCTCTCCTTACCTGCCGCAGTTTCTAAATCCTGTTTAGCTTTGGTCTGAGCATTGGTGTCCTTCGCTTCTACCGCCTTTGCCTGAGCCTTTAGCGACGATGACACATCTCCGTACATACTCAAGAGTTTAGTTTGCAACTCCTTAAGCTGTGAGTCATTAACAGCGATCGATTGCGTCTCAGTGCGAATTTGATCAATTTTGTCCGCAAGCTGCGTAAAGCCTGCTGCATCCTTGGGAGCTACTAAATCTTTGGTTTTATTGGCAACCGTAACAAATTTGTTACATTGGACAACTCGATTTTCCCCACAACCATATAGGAGTAACCCCATACTTAAAGCAGTCATACCAAGAACATTGTAACGATTGCGCCGACTCGATGAATTATGGAATGAAGACTTTTGAAGTTGCATTATGGTGTTTGCCAATAGTCCAAATTTATTCTGCTGGGGTCTAAAAATTCTAAAATGTTTTAGTTAAGCTAACTCAAGAGATTTTGAACTATGTCCGATAATCGCCGCAGTCGTGCAATTACCGAAGGCGTTCAGCGATCGCCTAACCGCGCTATGTTACGCGCCGTTGGTTTCCAAGACTCAGATTTTACTAAACCTATTGTCGGTGTTGCAAGCGCCCACAGCACAATTACTCCTTGCAACATGGGCATTGCGCCCTTAGCTATCCGCGCCGAAGCAGGAATTCGGGCTGCGAATGGGATGCCCCAAGTTTTTGGCACAATCACCATCAGCGATGGGATCTCCATGGGAACCGAGGGGATGAAGTATTCCCTCGTTTCCCGTGATGTTATTGCGGACTCCATCGAAACAGCTTGCACAGGTCAGAGCATGGATGGCGTTTTAGCGATCGGCGGCTGTGATAAGAATATGCCAGGGGCAATGATCGCTATGGCAAGAATGAACATTCCTGCGGTGTTTATCTACGGCGGCACAATTGAACCAGGGCATTTAGAAGGTGAAGACCTCACCGTAGTCAGTGCCTTTGAAGCAGTTGGACAATACAGCGCGGGTCGAATCGACGAAGTAAGATTGATGTCCGTAGAGCGCAATGCTTGTCCGGGAGCTGGTTCCTGCGGTGGTATGTATACGGCTAATACCATGTCTTCGGCTTTTGAAGCAATGGGCATGAGTCCGATATACTCTTCCACCATGTCCGCCGTTGCGCCAGAGAAAGGGGAAAATACTGAACTTGCAGGCAAAATTCTCGTTAATGCCATTCGTAATAACCTATGTCCCCGCGATATCATCACTCGCAAATCGATCGAAAATGCGATTTCCGTTGTTATGGCAGTGGGTGGTTCTACTAATGCCGTTCTGCACTTTTTAGCGATCGCCCATTCCGCAGGTGTGGAATGGAAGCTTGATGATTTTGAGCGCATTCGTGAGCGTGTCCCCGTTCTTTGTGACCTCAAGCCTTCAGGTCGCTACGTTGCCACCGACCTCCACAAAGCAGGTGGTATTCCTCAAGTAATGAAGATGCTTTTGGTGCATGGGTTATTACATGGCGACTGCATCACGATCACTGGTCAAACCGTTGAAGAATTGCTCAAAGATATTCCTGCCGAACCTCGCGCTGATCAAGATGTGATCCGTCCTTGGGATCGCCCCATGTATAAGCAAGGACATCTCGCCATCCTTAAAGGCAATCTTGCAGAAGAAGGGGCTGTTGCGAAAATCTCTGGTGTCAAAAATCCGATCATCACTGGACCTGCTCGCGTTTTTGAGTCAGAAGAAGATTCTCTCGCAGCCATTCTCGATAATAAGATCAATCCTGGGGATGTCTTAGTGATTCGTTATGAAGGACCTAAGGGTGGACCTGGGATGCGGGAAATGCTAGCGCCTACCAGTGCAATTATCGGCGCGGGTCTGGGTGATTCCGTTGGCTTAATCACAGATGGACGTTTTTCTGGTGGTACATACGGCATGGTCGTTGGTCACGTTGCCCCTGAAGCCTATGTTGGTGGCACGATCGCTTTAGTCCAAGAAGGCGACTCGATCACGATTGATGCTCATCAGCGTTTGATTCAACTCAATGTCAGTGAGGAGGAACTAGCCGCACGCCGTGCTAATTGGAAAGCTCCTGCCCCTCGCTACACCAAGGGTGTTTTGGCTAAATACGCTACCCTTGTTTCGACTAGCAGTAAAGGTGCTGTAACTGATTTAAATCTGTTTTAGTTAATTGCAAGTAAAGAGAGGTTTGTACGCAAGTCTCTCTTTACTTTTTTGGCATAAAAGTAAAGTAGCGATCGCTTTGAGTTGATGAGATTTTAGCTAAATTACTATTTGTTTGAAGTGCAGTAAAGGCGATCACTATTTCAAATTTTGAATCACTTGGCCAGCAGAATACTTACACTTTTAAATTTACATGACTGAAAATACCTATCTTTTAACTGCTACTAGTAAGTTGTAAGTATTTAAGCTTAAATGCATCTCCTACTTCCTTAGACGTTGGTGGTTCCCCTTTATTTTGGAGAAATAACATTTCTAATACAGCAATGTATATTTCACCCAGTGTTGTTGTAATTGCTGCGGCTGTAGTAGCAGCAATTGTCCCACCAAGGACTGAACCAACTCCAGGAATAAGTTTAAGAAGGTTTGATACAATTGCTCGTCCTGCCAATGTTCCTCCTGATCCAGCTAAAATACTCCCTACTAATGTACTGAGAAAACTATGATCAATTGACAAACCAAAAGTAGCAGAAATACCTGCAAGCATTCCTACTTGTATTGGCACTATGGCTACTGCATCTGAAAAAGGAATAGGAGTAACTGCTATTCCACCTGCACTAACTGCGGCGGCAGCTACTATTCAATGAGATTTTTGTTTTTTTAGAGCAATATCTACTTTCTGTGCAGCTACAAAAGCTCTTTTTTGTCCTTCAGGAACCAATTCAAAGGTCAAGTCTACAAGTTCTTTTAGACCAATAGCAGGTTTAATATTCCCATCATCATCTTCTTCAGGAAGAGCACGAACTCGAACTGTATTTTTTGCTAAAGGTAATAATGTTTGAACTATATCGCGAAATCCTTTGTCAGATTTTAAGGAACGAATTTTAGTAATTACCGCAACAACAGGCATATATTCTGCAAGCATTTTAACTAGTTCTTGTTCAGCATCCTGTACTCGGCGTGAATCTTCAAGGATGCATATCCAAGCAACATGAATATGTTTTTTAGGATCAATATCTTTCCTACGTTCACTGACAAGTGTTCATAGTTCTTTCATTGTGTTCTCAAAATCAGCCATTTCAAGCCCCCGACTGTCAAAAATAGAAAGTGGAATCCCCTCTTTCTTGATTTCTCGTGTATTTGGAGTGACTGGACGACCTTGACCCGTTTCAGCCATATTTCCTTGAAATATCGCGTTGATAAGTGTGCTTTTTCCAACACCAGTAGCACCAGCAATCAAAATATTCACATTACCTCTTTCTTTAAGAGCATCTTTAATCGCACCTTGTACTAAAGAGTCAAAATCAAAATCTTCAGACTGAAAATCCATACATATAAACCTTTAAACCTTAAATATGTGAATTTTAATGTAACTAGATCAAGAGTATTATTGCTAAAATTTTAGCTTAATTTAATCTCAAAATCATCTGGCAGTTGTAATTTTAGATTTTCACGTTAGTCACTACTTTCATCGTCTCAGTTAGCAAAAATTATGTAATCGTCCATTACTTTCATGGAGACGAAAGAAGAGATCTCGCTTTTGTTTAGAATATCCGTCAACTTGAGAAAACTAAAATAAAATGATAATTAATGAAACTTGTAAAGCTGAGCTAATTATGTATGGGATGGCAAGATCGCATCACTACAGATTTATCTGTCTGTCATGGTAGAGCCTGCATTAAAGGCACGAGAATTATGGTATCAGTCATTCTCGATAACCTAGCGGCAAGAGTCAGTGAGGCAGAAATCTTGCAAAGTTACCCCACTCTCACATCCGCAGATATTTCTGCCGCAATCAACTATGCTGCCGAACTAGCCCGAGAGCAGATTGTATTATTACCAGCCCCAGCTACTGCATGAAATTTAAAATAGATGAAAACCTGCCCATAGAACTTGCTGAAATCTTACAAAACGAAGGATATGATGCTTCGACAATCTACTCAGAATCCTTAAAAGGAGCGAAAGATCCTACTGTCATAGCAGTATGTCAAGACGAGCAAAGGGTTTTAGTTACACTAGATTTAGATTTTGCTGATATTCAGACCTATCCACCCCAAAATTATGCAGGAATTATTGTCTTGAGGGTTTATAGACAAGATAAACCATATCTACTCTCCTTCTTTCAGCAGCTAATCCCAGAAATTAGGCAACATCCACTTAAAGGCAACCTATGGATTGTCGAAGAGGGGAAGATTAGAATTAGAGGATAAACCTATATTTAGGTTAGTAGCTAAATCAATACCAGAAAAATATTCCGTGCCCCGAATAAATATATGTAAGACGAATTTACTGCCCAATCTCTCGAAGATCTAGCAAGCGAAATGTGTTTATCGCAAACTGTATCTTAACCTCAGCTAAGTCAGCTACATTAACTTGCCACATAGACAGCATATATAAAGTATCTAGCTAAGCCAAGCCACTTGCTTTACAAAACTTATCGTTAGTTTTGGGTTGAAATACCTGTAAATGCAGCATTTTCTGATGAGATAGAGTTAGATATTTAAGTTGGAAAACCCTATACTGGGTAGATATTATTTCGACTTTTTACATACCCTTTAAAGATCAAAAGGCAGACACATGAGCGTAACAGCGTCAAGTGGTGCAGTAAATGCCCGCCCTCGTCTATATCAGACCGCTATAACTTCCACAATTTCCCAGATAGAGCAACAGGATCGCTTTGCGACTCGTAGCGAATTATCCGATTTATCTACTTATTTTCAATCTGGACTAAAGCGCCTCGAAATTGCCGCAATTTTGACTAAGAATTCGGACAATATCGTATCCAAAGCAGCTAGCCGTATTTTTACGGGTGGCTCAGCCATGGCATTTTTGGAAAAGCCCAAAGATGATGAAGAACTAGAGGTCGATCGCGCAGGTCGCGTGGTTGATATCAAGCGTGGCATGGAACTCGGTACAACTATATATACTGAGGCAAGTGAAGGCGGCTTAATAGGAACTCTTAAGAACTTTTTCAGTAATGCTGGTATTACAGGAGTTGTTGACCCAGTACCTGCAAGCTTTCGTCCCATTAACATTTCCCGTTATGGCGCAGATCGCATGAAGAAGTCCTTACGTGACTTGTCATGGTTCTTGCGCTATACCACCTATGCGATCGTTGCCGGGGATCCGAATATACTTGCTCAGAATGTGCGTGGCTTGCGTGAAATCATCGAAGCTGCCTGCTCGACTGACGCAACCATCGTTGCTTTACAAACCATGAAACAAGCTGCGGCTAACTATTTCCTTAACGATCCAGAAGCTATCGAAATCGTTAAGCAATATTTGGATGTAGCGATCGCTGAATTCAAAGCACCTACCCCATCGCCTAAAGTCCGTCAGCGCAATTCTCCTGACCTCCAAGGTTTAGCTTTACCTCAGATTTACTACAACACTGCTGAGCGTCGTCAAAAGTTTGTGATGAAGACTGGTTTGTCTGCTAGTGAAAAGAATGAAGTAGTTAGAGCCGCCTATCGTCAAGTTTTTGAGCGTGATATCAAGCGCGCTTACAGCCAAAGTATTTCTGACCTCGATTCTAAGGTCAAAAATGGCGAAATTTCCACCAAGGAATTTATCCGTCGTCTAGGTAAGTCTCCCCTATACCGCGATCAGTTCTTCCTACCCTTTATCAACTCCCGTGCAGTTGAGCTAGCCTTTAAGCATTTTCTCGGTAGATCGCCTGAAAGCCGTGAAGAAGTTGCTAAATACTTTGCGATCGTCTCCAAGGGTGGGCTGAATGCTCTAGTTGACGCTTTGATCGATTCTCGCGAATACAGCGACTACTTCGGCGAAGAAACCGTACCTTATCTACGTGGCTACGGACAAGAAGCACAGACTGCTCGCAACTGGGGCGCACAGTTTGACCTGTTCAACTACTCTGCACCTTTCCGCAAGGTTCCTCAGTTCATCACCTTGTTTGCCTCTTATCAAAGTCCATTGCCTGACCAACATGTGTATGGTTCTGGTAATGATCCTTTGGAAATCCAATTCGGCGCGATTTTCCCCAAAGAAAACCGCAACCCCAGCGCCAGCCCAGCCCCATTTGGTAAGGATACTCGTCGGATCTTGATCCGCAACGGTAGTGGTATCACCAACCAACTCAGCAATCCTAGTGCGACTGGTGCGATCGATCCTCTTGGACCTAAGGTATTCAAGCTGGACAACACCCTCCGCGATAATGTCAAGATTGGTAAGGGTGGTAGAACTTCATCTGTTAAGGGATTGAGCATTACCAACTCAGAAACAGCTACCCAAGCTGTAATTCGCGCCCTGTATCTACAAATTGTTGGCTACATTCCTTACTCTGGTCAGCGTCTCTCGGTCGCTGAAATTAAGCTGGAAAATGGTGACATCTCGGTACGAGAGTTTGTCCGTATGCTTGCCAAGTCTCCTACTTTCCGCGATCGCTACTGGAACAAACTCTATGTCTGTAAGGCGATCGAGTATACTCACCGTCGCCTCTTGGGTCGTCCTACCTATGGTCGTGACGAAATGAATGCTTACTTTGACCTTGCGGCAAAGAAAGGCTTCTATGCTGTCGTTGATGCCATTATCAATACTAAGGAATACGAGCAAGCCTTCGGTGAAGATACTGTTCCTTACGAGCGCTACCTCACACCCGCAGGTGTATCACTCCGTAATAATCGCGTTGGTACATTAACCGAAGCTAAAGGCTCCAAAGTTGATGCTCCATCCACACCTAAATTCATTGAGCTTGGTCAAGTTACCGAAGTGCGCTCTGAAGTCTCGATCGCTACTCGCATTAACCAAGGTGTCAGCAAGCAACGCGAACAGCGTAAGATCTTTAAGCTCACTACTACTAGTCCCGTGGAAGCAAATGCTTTGGTACGTGCTGCTTACAGACAGGTCTTCGAGCGTGACATGGATGCCTATGTTGGTAACGATCAGTTCAGCAAGGACACCTCTAAGCTGCTCAATGAGGAAATCACGGTCAAGGAATTCATCCTTGCTCTTGGTACATCCGACTTGTACATTAAGGAGTTTTACGCGCCGTTCCCCAACACCAAGGTTATCGAATTGGGAACCAAGCACTTCCTCGGACGTGCTCCACTCGATCAAGCCGAAATCCGTAAATACAATCAGCTTTTAGCAACTAAGGGAGCTAGAGCCTTTGTAACTGAGTTGGTCAATAGCCAAGAATATCTCGAAGCCTTTGGTGAGGATGTTGTGCCTTACAATCGCTATGAAACCTTCCCTGCGGCTAACTATCCCAACACCCAAGAACTTTATAACCGCTTGACTAAGCAAGACAAATCTATTGTTGTACCTAGCTTTGCACCAGTTAAATCGAAAGTTCCCACTAGAGTTTAGCTTTTAGCGCAAAAAAAGAGAGGTGGCTTTGCCACCTCTCTTTTTTGCTATATGGCGATTACTGAAAAGAATTCTATAGTTGTTTTGAATAAACTTTAAAGGGGCTTCGACTTCGCTCAGATCTCTTACGCTGAGGGCTGAGCGAAGTTGAAGCCGTAGGTACTTTAATTAATCGCCGCAAGTCCATTAACCCGAACTGAAGTTAAATTAAAGTAAATTAAAGCTCTAGGTTAATCTAAGCCCCAGAGCTATATAACTTTACCCATCAGCGATCGCCCGATGTAACTACTATTTTTTGATGGCGAAGCGATCTCTTTTGCCTCAACTAGCCATTCCCAGTTTGGATCAAAAAAAGTTACTAGTTGCGGTTGAGGGAGTCCAAGGATTTTGGCAGGATTAATGCTTAGCGCTTTCCATAATTCATTCGCAGTTAGTAATCTTGTAGTTACTAGGTTTTGCCAAAGTACAGGAATTGCTAATTCCAAACCGATCGCCCCAACAGGAGCTATCTCAAAGGGAACAACTTTTTCCTCATAGGTACAGGGGGTATGATCGATCACGATCGCATCGATGGCTCCAGAACGAATACCTGCAATGAGTGCAAGGCGATCGCCTTCGCTACCAAGGGGGGGCATCAAGCGTAGATTGGGATCGTAACTGGCTAAATCACGATCACAATGGCAAAGATGAAGCCAAGTCGCACTTGCAGTTATGGGCAATCCATCGTTTTTGGCTTGGGCGATTAGTTCTACACTTTGCGCTGTAGAGATTCGCATGAAATGAGAGGGAGCTTTGGTGAGGCGGACTAATTCGATGAGAGCCGCAAGGGATGATGTTTCGGCGGCGGCGGGATAGCCCGTCATGCCGTACTGCAAAGACCATTTCCCCTCACGGATCACCCCACTGCCAGCAAGATCAGGATTTTGCGGAAATAGAGCGATCAGTTTGCCCAATGGCTTGAGATATTCCATCGCTCGGCGCACTAACAGAAGATTTGCGATCGGTTTACTATCGGTAAAGCCAATGACGGATTCGGCAAGTTCTGCCATGTCTGTTAGTTGTTTTCCCTCTATACCTTTGGTAATTGCCCCCCAAGGTTGCAGGCGATCGCCATATTTCTGCCGAACATTGCGCCAAAATTCAAGTGCAGCAATATCATCGATCGCAGGTTGAGTATTCGGCAAAATCCCCACAGTACTAAAACCACCATTTTTTGCAGCTTGGACTAATTCTGCAATGGTTTCTCTTGATTCATGCCCCGGTTCACCGCTAGTACTATACAAATCAATTGCCCCAGATCCGAAAATTAGCCCTGATCGCTCATCAATATTGGTATTTTCAGGAATTTGGTTAGCATCACAATCTAGATGAATTTGGCGATCGCCATCTATGAATACATCAGCAAATTTGTCAGTAGAATTTGCATCAAGAATGCGTACCTGTTTGAAGAGGGTTGGATACGCAAGGGAATTTTCTAAAGGCATAACAAAACGATTTTCTTTTTAATGTATAGCGCGATGGTTAGAAAATCCTAAAAAGTATGATGATCTTTAAGTCACCACACTTATTGAACAATATTTAGTGATTTTTGATTTTGGTAATAGCTGCGCCATTGCCATTTTCCCTGTGCATCAACATTTGGAGTGAGTACACGCACATCAAGAGAATTTAAGCCAATTTCTTGGACAACTAGTTCAGGATAGCGATCACCATTAATCTCCTGAATGCCATAGAGTGCATAGCTACTCACACTGTCATTTATAAAGGAGAGAGCCCTTGTATGGGTCAAAATTGGTTCTGCATTCCAATCATTACCTGATTTACGGAGCATTACCAACATGCTGTACTCTTGGCGCTCAAGAGCTGGGCGAGATAAAAAATCTCTCCAAATTTGGGGTTCAAAGCCTATTGGACGCTGAGAGTTATCGAGGCGCAAGCCTGCTATGATCTCAGGCTGATTATCCCCGTCAATATCTACACATACAAGTGAGGCTATCGCTACCTGTGAAGTTGCTGCTTTACTTGCCCCTAATTTTAAAAATAAACTGCGGGACTTACTTAATACAAGGGGTTGAATGCGGCTAGGGCAATTAAAAAAATAAGTGAGTTCACTATTTGTATTTAGATGATCGCTTCCTACAATCGTTAAATTCGACTGCTTTAATACAGTGGGATCAAAGCCCTTGGTGGGTTGATTTTTGTCATTAGGATTTGGCTCTTGTACTTTAAAACTAGCGATCGCGCCAAATGTCTCGGAACCTCGCACCGCACTAACTTGAAACATTCCCAAAGGCTTACCAAATTGCACTAAAGAGAACTTGCTGCCGATGGGGATCGATTGCACTACCCGATCTAAACTGCCTAGTTGTTCTACAAGATCCGACGGCACAATTCCCTCAATTGTCTTGCCATCAGGAGAAGCCTGAATAAACAAAAATATCGGTACAGGTAACTTCGTTTCTTCGGATTTTTTGTCGTTATTCGGACTCAGGCAAGCATTAGTACCAATCACAATTCCTAAAGTAATCAGAGAGCCAAGAGCCCCATGGCAAAATTTATACGTGAATTGTCTAAATGGCATAATGGGCGATTGGTCTAGAAAAGTATTTCCAAATAGAATGTTAGGTGGTTGCTGAGCAACCACCTAACATTCTATTTGGATTCCATCACCTTCTTTAATCGCTTAACGGCTAAATTAAAACGTTCTTGAGAGATCAAGCTTGTCTTCAGGTGATGAAAACAGGCTTTAATTATCATGCTTTTGATCTCGTTTTACCGATTTCTCTTCATTACTCTTAGTCAAAGGTAAAGCAATCACCTGATGGCGATATAACCGATACATCAAATACATGCAAGCCACAAAATATCCTGAGCTTAAAGTTGCTTTGATTAATTCTGTTGTGACTTGAATTGACTGACCATCTTTGGGGATACCTCCCATTGCACCATAGGCGATCGCCCAAGTCACCATCAAGGCGATCGCCACTTGACTGACATTACGCAACTTGCGACTACTTCTCTGCCGCACCAAGGTGATTGCTGATGGGATCATTCCAAATACAGGCATCAAACAGAAAAACATTGTAATTCTGTCCTTAGTCGAATCACGAGATATTTGATCAGGAGTTTCAATTTGGTGACCGCGTTGAGGATAACGACTCATAGATCTACTAGATTAGCCTTACTCAGAATTTTTGTAGAACAGTTTGGCAGGCTCTACAAACTTATTTTTTATTTTACTGTGCGTCTCTAATCATATCTTTAGGGCTTGTAGCGTTTTCTGGTCTAGATGTGCTGAAGACATAGAAATGAAACTTAAAAATATCGTAATTGTCATAATGTTTATTAAGACAATTAGGATAAATGCCCATAAACTCATACAGCTCTTTAAACTGCTCTAAAACCCAGAAATAGGTAGTACTGCAAAGTAGTTTTTTCAGTAATTGTGTTGCGGGCGCTTCGCGCCCGCAACACAATTACATTGCATGACTACCCAAAAATATTTTTGAAGTCGGCACAAGGCAATGCCTTCAAAAATATTTCTGTGAATTAGGACTTACAAATAAAGAGGATAGTGAATTCCTTAGCATTTCGTAAATCCTATGAATACGTATATCTCAATCAGTAGGAGTATCTCTTTAAAGTAATGGATTCAACGACAATTCAAACTGTTATCTCCACAAACTTAAATCTGCTGGCTGGAGCGGCTTTCAAGGTAATTGCGGCAATCATCCTTTGGTTTATTGGACGCAAACTCATTGATCTTTCCATAAACATCACCTCTCGCGCCCTTAAAAATCAGCGTATTGATCCCACTCTGATTAGCTACCTCAACTCTAGTCTTGCGGTGCTATTAAATATCATTTTAGTAGTTGCCATTCTAGGCTACTTTGGTGTTGAAACTACCTCCTTTGCTGCACTGTTAGCGGCGGCTGGCGTAGCGATCGGAGCCGCATGGAGTGGACTGCTGGCTAATTTTGCCGCAGGGGCATTCTTGATTATCCTGCGCCCTTTCCAAGTTGGTGATTTCATCTCCGCCGCAGGCATCACAGGCACTGTTGTCGAGATTGGTCTATTTGTTACTACCATCAACACCCCTGATAATGTCCGCACGATCATCGGCAACAACAAACTGTTCTCTGAAAATATTCAAAACTTCTCGGCTAACGACTATCGCCGAGTTGATATTCAGGTACAGCTAGATCATTCAGTCAACCCTAGCGAAGCGGTACGTGTTCTCCAAGAAAGAATTGCCAATATTCCTAATGTTATTAGCAATCCTGCTCCTGTAATTGAAATTCTCCATTTCACGCCTATGGGTCCCGAATTAGTAGTGCGTCCATTCTGCAACAACACCCACTATTGGCAAGTTTACTTTGACACCAATCGCGTCATCCGCGAAAGCTTTAGCGAGTCAGGATTCGCTACTCCTAAACAACATTTCCAAATTCGTCAATCCTAAATCTAAAAAAGCCCCGTGTCACGGGGCTTTTTTACAGCAATCTTAAGACTGATGTTACGTGGAACAAATATCACCCTCACCCCCCTGCCCCCTCTCCCTTGAGGGGAGAGGGGGAGCTAGACAAATTTCTTGTTCCCCTCTCCCTTAATGGGAGAGGGGCTAGGGGTGAGGGTCTTAGAAACTTCCACGTAACATCAGTTAAGAGACAAAAGAACCTACAATGCGTTTTATTAATCAGCGATCCTAAAGGAAAACATACGATATCCATCGAACACTAGATGTATTGGCTAGAATTTAGCTAGCGTTCAATAACCGAGCCTGTGGTACAAATACTCGAAAATCCCTTAAGGGTTGGTTTACAGCAAGAAAGAACCCCTGAACCATTAATCCTTGTGATCTTTGGTGCATCAGGCGATTTAACCATCCGAAAGCTTGTTCCCGCAATCTACCATCTTAAACAGCAGCGTCGGCTGCCCCCTGAGCTGACCATCGTTGGTGTAGCTCGCAGACCTTGGAGTCACGACTATTTTCGTGAGCAAATGCGTGAGGGTATAGAAAAATTCTCGGTAGGCATTGGGGCAGAAGCGATTTGGCAAGACTTTGCCGAAAGTTTGTATTACCAATCGCTGGATATGAGCAATCTTGACGATTATCGTAAACTCAATAACTTGTTAGGAGAGATTGATAAAGAAAGAGGCACTCGCGGTAATCGGGTTTTTTATTTAGCAGTTTCGCCTAATTACTTCACCGATGCGATCGAGAAACTGGGACAGGCGGGAATGATCAAAAATGTCCAGAAAACTCGCTTGGTCATTGAGAAGCCTTTTGGTAGAGATTTATCTTCCTGTCAAGATCTTAACCGAGTGGTGCAGAAAGCTTGTGATGAAAAGCAGATCTATCGGATTGACCATTATCTAGGGAAAGAAACGGTTCAGAACCTCTTGGTTTTGCGCTTTGCCAATGCTATTTTTGAGCCATTGTGGAATCGACAATTTATCGATCATGTGCAAATTACAGTTGCTGAGACTGTTGGCGTGGAAGATCGGGCTGGCTATTACGAAAACTCTGGGGCGCTCAGAGATATGCTGCAAAACCATTTGATGCAGCTTTTCTGTTTAACTGCAATGGAGCCGCCTAACTCGATGGATGCTGATTCCTTGCGAAATGAAAAGGTAAAGGTGATTCAAGCAACTCGTCTCGCGGATACACGCAAATTAGAACGATCATCCGTCCGTGCTCAATATAGTGCTGGTTGGATGAAAGGTAATCAGGTAAAGGGTTATCGCAATGAACCCAATGTGAATCCTGAATCCCTTGTGCCCACCTATGTTGCCATGAAATTTGAAGTCAATAATTGGCGATGGCAAGGTGTACCTTTCTATTTACGAACTGGTAAAAGGATGCCGAAAAAAGTCAGTGAAATTGCGATTCAGTTTCGTGATGTCCCCTATTTACTATTTCAGTCAGCCGCTAAGCAGGTTTCACCCAATGTGCTAACACTGCGGATTCAACCTAATGAAGGGATTGCCTTAAGATTTGAGGCGAAGATGCCAGGGGCTGATCTGCGATCGCGTTCCGTAGAGATGGATTTTGGCTATGGTAAAACCTTTGGTATCGAAGGATCTGACGCTTATGATCGCTTGCTATTAGACTGTATGTTAGGCGATCAAACCCTATTTACACGCGGTGACGAAGTAGAAGCTGCTTGGAAAGTAGTAACACCTGCATTAACTGCTTGGGAGCAGCCTAATGACCCTATTGTTGTTCCCCAGTATGAGGCAGGCACTTGGGGACCTACGGAAGCAGAACAACTAATTGAACGTGATGGACGACAGTGGCGACGGCTATAAACTCTCCAATAAGTTGGCTTCACCAACTTATTGGAGGCTAAATAACCTAAATAACATTTTGAGGATTTTGGCATTTCCTGAATCTCTCAAACTCAAGGTAAACGGTGTTGATTTAGATTTAACTTTTCCCTATGAATACTCAAGCAACTCCCGTCGTATCTTTGCAAGCTCCCAAAGATGTCTCGGTATCTCAAGTCGAAGCGGAGCTAAGCAAAATTTGGCAGTCCTATGGAGAAAGCTCTGCGGCTCGTGCCACCACATTTAACCTATTGGTATATGAACCAGAAACTATTGGTGCAGCATCACGGATTGCTTCGGTAGAATCGATCGCCTCTCAAAGCCCCTGTCGAGTTATTGATCTCGTTACAGTTGAGGGAGAAGATCAAGGAATTTCCGCACAAGTTGCAGCCTATTGTCCAATTCAAAAGAGTCGTAGCTCTTTAATTTGCGGAGAATACATCACCCTCTCTGGGGCAAAGCTTGCCTTTGAGCGAGTCCATAGTATTCTTCCAGAATTGCTGATCCCTGATTTACCAGTATTTCTATGGTGGAAGGATAGCCCTGCACCAAATACCAGAATGTTTGAGAAGCTGGTCAATTTAAGCGATCGCCTAATTATGGACTCAGCAACTTTTAGCAATTCGGAGGCAGACTTGCTAAAGGTCAAAACAATGATCCAAGCTAGCACTCAAATTGCTGATCTTAACTGGCAACGTTTAGCTCCTTGGCAAGAACTCACTGCTCAAGCCTTTGACCAACCTGATCGCCGTGCAGCCGTTTGGGAAATCGATGGAATTACGATTGACTATGAACGTGGCAATAGTACCCAAGCACTGATGTTTTTAGGCTGGATTGCCAGCCGTCTGGAATGGGAACCACTTGAACGTAACAGTGAAGGTGGTGATTATGACATTCAGCACATTATTTTCGAGGGGCGGCACAATCTGAGAATCAAAGCTGAACTTGCCGCGATCCCCGTTGGCGATCCTGGAGAAGTAGTGGGCGATTTGATTGGTTTACGCTTAACTGCCTCTAATCAAAATACTGATGCGTGTAATGTGTTCTGCTCGGAGTCTACAGGCTGTATGCGGATGGAAGCTGGAGGTGGTGCACAAAACTACCGCGTGCATCAGGTGTCGCCTTTATCTGATCAAAGTGCAGATACGCTTCTCGGGCAACAGTTACAGCGTTGGGGGCGAGAGGTACTTTTCGAGGAAAGTCTCGCACTCGTAGCAAAAATATTAGCTTTATAAATAAAGGCTCGCTTAGCGAGCCTTTATTATTTCAATCAAAAGTGGATACAATGCATCCCCTTAGATTAAAACTCTTCAATTTCTAATTGTCCAACGATAAATGCTACACAGCCGAAAGCACAGGTAATCGGTAAGGGATTTTTAAAGATAAAACTAAATATTGAGGCAATACAGGAAATTGCAATCGCGGCAAATGTCCAGAATTTTTCATCGTCGCTCATCCCTTTAGCAGCTTTGATTTCGCGAAGGGTATCGTTAGGGATAGGTAAGGGCATCACAGAACTTGGGGGAAATGCCCAATAGTTACAGCAGCGTTCTACAAATAGGTCAGTCCAACCATTTTCTTGACACCATTCGTCAATCCATTCATCCCGAAAACGCTTCATATGCACAAGTTATCAATAGGGCAATAAAAGAGAAACATGAGTAGCGCAAATGCTACTCATGTTTATTTTATTTAGATTAACAGAGTATCTATTGATTCGACTATAATTTACAAAAACTTAAAGTAATCAAGGATTATTCCTCATAGATTCCTTTACTTTAGTAAAACCTCAGTATTTGGATCGGCTATTACCTCAACTTCCTTGGTTATTGGTGGCTTAACACCACGAATTGTGTCAAATGTGCCTTTGATGAAACCTGCGATCGGTACGGCGACTAATAGACCTAAAACCCCATTGAGCTTAAAACCAATATCTAGGGAAATGAGCATCCATACAGGGTTAAGTCCTGTTAATTCGCCGACAATGCGGGGACCAAGTACATTTTCGACGACCTGAATCACTGCTACAGCGACCAATAAAACCTTTACGCCTAGCCAAAAGTTTTGTAAAGCAAGCAATAGACTAATCGTAATAATCGATGTGGAGCCACCAAGGGGAATTAAACTCGCAATTCCAATCCCAAAACCAAATAGCTGAGCCAAGGGGACACCTAAAATCATCAGGGCTGTGGTTTGGCATACACCGAGGATCGTTGCTAAAGTGACTTGCCCGACAATAAAGCGTTCAAAATTGCGGGGTAGCAGATTACGCACTTGATCATTCCATTTCTGGGGGAGCCAACTCAGTAAACCATTCCATAGATCCTGTCCACGTAGAACCAGAAAAATAGAAAATACTAACGTTAGGAAAACGTTGACAATACTACCGATCGCTCCAAAAACAAGTCCAAAAAGCTGACTGGTTAACGATCTCAATACTCCAGTTAGTTTTTCAATTAATTGATTAAAGGTACTGCTAATATCGATGGGTAATTGCTGAGCGATCGCCCAAGTCTCAAGGGTTTGCAACTGCTGCTGACCTGACTTAATCCAATCAGGCAGACGCACAAGTAATTCATTAGCCTGAGCTAAAATTAGCGGTACAAGAAAAATGGCTAGAGTGCTTAGCAGCATAAAAAAGATGAGGATCACTAATCCTGCGGCAATTCCTCGCTTCACTCTCAACTTAATTAGAAAGCGAATGGGATAGTCTAGCAAAAAGGAAATTACTGTTGCCGTAATGAGGATGCTGACTAATGGCTGTAATTCTCGACCTAGCAACAACAATAACCAACCATTGAGAAAAATCAATGGAAAAGTTAAGCCAATCGAAAACCAACGAGGTAGCTTATTCAGGGTCTCAATCATACGAAACAATATGGTGCGCTAGATATCTATTAAAATTGTGCGTTAAAAGTGTTGGTTAAAACTGGAAATCCAAAAAAGTTTTTGACAAAGAGTAAACATTGCCCCACTATCCTAAGTAAGCTTGGCGGACTCTTTCGTCAAGTAATAAATCAGAGGCTTGTCCTTCAATTGTAATTATTCCTGATTCCATCACATAACCACGGTTAGCATTTTGCAGAGCTAAGGTGGCATTTTGTTCAACTAAGAGAATAGTTACACCAGATTTATTCATTTCCACAATCGTTTTAAAAATCTCCCTAACAATTTGCGGTGCTAAGCCTAAGCTCGGTTCATCGAGCAATAATAACTTTGGTCGGCTCATTACTGCACGGGCGATCGCTAACATTTGCTGTTCACCACCACTGAGGGTTCCCGCGAGTTGATCGCGTCGCTCACCGAGGCGGGGAAAAATCTGAAATTGCTTTTCGATATCGGCTTTAATCCCCCAGCGATCGCTCCGCAAAAAGGCTCCTAATTCCAAATTATCTAATACTGTTTGTCGAGCTAATACTCTGCGACCTTCTGGACTATGTGCTATACCAACTTGCGCTACTTGATCGGGTCTGAGATTCGTAATATTTTTGCCTTTGTAAAGGATCTGTCCTGATCGCGGTGTTAGCAAGCGCGAAATCGTGCGTAAAGTTGTCGTTTTGCCCGCACCATTTGCCCCGATTAAAGTGACAACTTCACCCTCATTGACAGTCAAGCTCACATCCTGCAAAGCCTGAATTCCGCCATAGTTAACACTAAGGTTGTTGATTTCTAACACCGATCCTCATCTCCCAAATTTTTAACCTAAGTTATACTAAATCAAACAATGATCTATGTGCGGCGCAGAGCGTCACCTATATCATTACTGTATATTGCTGTGGAGCCTTGCAATGGTTCTTTTGAATGTCAACCCACCATCGGTTAGCGAAAATCTGGTCAGTGAGATTGATGAAGAGCTTATTGATGAGATTAAATGCCCACCTACTGATTTATATAGTGACGAACCAGAATTGGAAAGTGATTTACACCGAGAACAGATTGATTTATTAATTCGCCTTTTAAAATATTACTGGCGCGATCGCCAAGATGTCTACGTCACTGGGAATCTCACCGTTTATTACAACGAGCAACAATTAAAAACAAGGGATTTTCGCGGACCCGATGTATTTGTGGTGATGGATACAGAGAATCGCGATCGCAAAAGTTGGGTGTTGTGGAGTGAAGGTGGTAAATATCCCAATCTGGTGATTGAATTGCTATCTAGTTCCACAGCAAAAGTGGATCGGGGTACAAAAAAGCAGCTATATCAAGATGTGTGGCGCTTACCCAACTATTTTTGGTTTGATCCTCACAGTCTAGAATTTGCAGGATTTCATTTAGTTGATGGTAAATATGAGGCAATCCAACCCAATGAGTCAGGTTGGCTATGGAGCGACCAACTTGAACTGTATCTAGGTATTCATGCTAATCAATTACGTTGGTTTACTGCGAATGGTGAAATTGTGCCACTACCAGAGGAACAGGAACGTCTAGCTAAGGAACAGGCAATCCAAAGGGCAGAAAGACTAGAAGCAATTTTGCGATCGCAAGGTATTGATCCTGACCAATTGCTAACCTAAAAATCACAAACTATACTTCGTAAACAAATAAACATCATCTTTCTGATACTCAAGTTTGAAGCTAGGTATTTTTTTTGCTTGTTCAACTAAGCTGAGAGCATAATTGCGATCGCTTCGATATCCAGCATGTCTAGTATTTAGTAGAATATATTCAAATGCTTCAAGATTATGTTGAATATCAGAGAAAGCCATCTTAACTTGTTCGCGATGGGTAACATGAGGAGCAATTTCATGAGTAGTTAAAATACTGCCTTTCTTGTTTTTCACTAGTGCGATCGCTTCATTATTGGCTTGCCAAGTGTCTAAAGATTGTAAATATTCGCCCATAAATAGATTTAGCCTTGACATTGTTATAAATGCTAATACTGTCCAAAATATGACAAATCGATATCTCCACTTCTTGAAATCTATAAATTTATTGATTCCAGAGATCACCATCACAATCAAAATTGGTAAAACAGTTAAAGGATAGTGGTTTGCTAAATATCTTTGAGGGGGATAATCTGACAAGATATTCATCAATATAGTTGGAGATGCAATTAACAATAATGTTTTATTTGCAGACTTGAAAGACCAAATAGCTGGGGCAAACAATAACAACAAGTATATTAAGCTATCAATCGAAAAAATCTTATTTAGAATCAAATTTGGTTTAATAAATAAATTGCTTAATATTTCCAAATAAGAACTTCCCAAAGAGCCATATAGAGATAAAAATCTTCCTGATTTAGAACCAAATATAGGCATTAGTATTTGAGTTGCAGTTAAAAACCACAATATACCCAAAGCAATAGCAATGACTCCCATTAATCTTTTCTTTCTGAGAACTAGCCATATTCCTAATGCAATTACAGTTAGAGAAAAAACAGCTTTACAACTAAGTAGGATAAATAAAGTAAAACAAAAATTAACTAGCTTATTTTCTTCAACCCATAAAATGATCCATAATAAGCATGGGACTGCAAATATATCAGGATGAAAATCATATGTTGAGTTAGCGTTAAATAATATTGGAGAAAAAAGATATATTAGAATTACCAAGTAAATCTGTTTGTCTTCTACTCTTTTTTGTTTAGACAAACTTATTATAGGTAATATGCCGGATGAGATAGCAATTGCCTGAATTAAAAATAGCCAATGAATATCTGGATAAATTCTGTAAAAAACACTTAATGGATAAAGAATAAAAGCAACATGATCTCCTAGAAGATTAACATCTATGATAGAAGATTTTGGAACTATGTTTTGACTTAATAGCCAAAGACCTTGATCAAAAAAACCTAGATCTAATGCTCCAGATTGAAACAGGGAATGCCTTAAACTGCTAAAAAAGAATAACACTAGAGTGCTTATGACAGTCACTATCAAGTTGTTCTTAATAGAGGAATAATCTAGTTCTTTCTTGAAATTCATTAGTTTGGAATTTTTGATTTTTTTACAAATAAAAAGTAAGCACGCCTAAAAATAATTGGTAATGTCAACAAGAATACTGCTAAAGCAGAAAATATGACTATTAAATATGGATTTGTTTTTATGCTTAAAGTTCCTAAAAATGAGTATATAAGGCAACTTGGTGTAGTTCCTAATAACATTCCAGTTATATATGTCTTAAAGTGAATATTTTTTAGAGAAGTAACTGCTGAAACAATTACAGAGAATGGAAGTACCAAGCAAGCATAGGCTATTTTAACAGTAGTATTAGAAAGTGAGAAATTTATTTTAGTTTTTTTGGCTTTACTAAAGAAAACTAAGTCTATTGGATTTTTTTTATTAACACTAAAATTAATATATCTGAATACATAATAAGAAATAGTGCATGATAAGAAATTGCAGAACAGAGATAAAAAAATACCGACAGGATATCCAAATACTGTACCCAAAAAATAATTTAAAATTGATATTGGAATAATTGTAGAAGCCCCAGTTATATAAATTAAAATCGAAACAATAATTTTAAATGAGTAGGAACTATATCTTTCTGGCAACCAAAAAATTATTTTGATCAATTCAGACGACAATCCAGTTATATTTAAAATAATAAGTATTAGTAAAACTAATATTGGAATGAAAAAATTTCTTAGGGTAGCCAGTTTAGACCTCTCAATCGAATACTCCTGTTTTGCGCTTAATCAATAGCTTCACTGTTTGAAAAACAGTTCTAAATATTTTCATTTTAGTCGCAGTTGGCTTTTGGTCGTACCTTAATATCATTGGTACTTCTGCAACTTTGGGCTTAAGTGGTCTTGACTTCAAAAGTAAATCTACCATGCAAGCAAAACCATCTTCAGAAAATAATGTATCGCCATAATGATTAAATAATTTTCTTAGAAATGAAGCTTTATAAGCTCTAAAGCCACATGTGTAATCTTTTACTCTTGGAATAGGAAGCAACACTTGAAATAAAATGCTTGCTCCATAACTCATGATTACTCTAAATATAGATAGTCCTACAACACTAGAACCTTTTTGATATCTAGAGGCAATAGTAATATCATAATTGTCTCTGGTAATAAGCTCATACATGATATCGAGTAGCTCTGGTGGCTGAGTATTATCGCAATCTATGGTAGCTACACAGTCGTCTTCATTGGCTATCTCTATAAATGCTGTTAATCCAGTTTTTATTGCTTGCCCTAGTCCTGCGTTCTTAATATGCTGTATCAAGTTCATTGATAGACCCAGAACTTGGGCTTTTTCTATAGCTATCTCAGAAGTCCCATCAGTGCTACCATCATCAACAAAAATCAGGTATATAGGGGTACATGACTTTTTCTCAAATTGCCTTAATCTCGTAAATAAAGGTGATATCGCTTGATATTCGTTATAGGCAGGTAAGACGATAAAGAGAGTCATATAAATTTACTGTAGTTGATGGCAAGGTATATTAAATCATTGTTTTGACGAACAAAAAAATTACCCCGTCCAAAGAAAACGGAGTAACCAGTTATTTTTACTAAAATGTATTCAAAGTAGAGATAGATGGATTGTTTACTCTTCCTCTTAACCCAAAAGCAACTCAAAAGAGAGAGTTGCTTTTGGGTTAAGCTTGCCAATTAACCCAATCTTGAGGCTTCAAGAAAGTTTCGTGCAATTCCGCTTCAGGAGTATTTGGTTCAGGATGATAGTCATAATCCCAGCGTACCAGAGGAGGCAATGACATCAAAATTGACTCGGTGCGTCCATTGGTTTGTAGACCAAAAATTGTGCCGCGATCATAGACGAGGTTAAATTCTACATAGCGTCCACGGCGGTAGAGTTGCCATTGCTTCTCGCGATCGCCAAATTCTATATTGCGACGACGATTGGCGATCGGGGTATAGGCTGGCAAGAACGCATTACCGCATTCTTGAACAAAAGCAAAGATCTCTTCCCAAGTACGAGGCACATCACCGATCTCGTCACTCAAGACCTGAGCAGAGGTTGAATCACTACTATTTTTGTAAAGTCCATCTTCACCATTTTGATAGTCAAAGAAAATACCGCCCACACCGCGAGTCTCACCACGGTGCTTGAGGAAAAAGTAATCATCACACCATTGCTTGAACACAGGATAGTAATGAGGATTATGGCGATCGCAAGCAGCTTTGAGTGTAGTATGCAAATGCTTAGCATCTTCGCCAAAGCCATAGTAAGGGGTGAGGTCGAGTCCGCCACCAAACCACCAGATTGAACCTGCTTCAAAATAACGATAGTTTAGGTGAACTGTTGGTGCGTAAGGATTTTTGGGATGCAGCACCATCGAAGTACCCGTTGCATAAAATGTTTCGCCCGCAACCTCTGGATGATGACGCAAAATGGTTGGGGGCAATTGAGAGCCAAAAACTTCAGAAAAATTTACGCCACCCTTATCAAAATAGTCACCATCGGTAATTACACGTGATCTGCCGCCGCCGCCTTCAGGTCGTTCCCACTGATCTTGTTTAAATTTAGCTTTGCCGTCTAATTCCTCTAACCCTTGGCAAATGCTGTCTTGTAAGTTCTGCATGAATTGTTTCACGCGAGTCTTAGAATCAACAGGAACTTTTTTTGGTAAAACCTTACTAGGAGAAACAGGGGCAATAGTCATAATCGTTTCTTGGTAATTACTAAATATTTCTGAGATTGGACTTAGGATTTGTTATAAGTGTTTATCACTAAATAAATACTTTACATTTAGTCTGTGATGCTAGGTGAAATGTAAAGCATTGTGTAGAAAATCATCAAACCCTCACCATGCTAGATCTACCAAAACAATTTCTGACGTTGCAAACACCAAGGCTGATTCTTCGAAAAATCACCATTGAAGATGCTGAAGATATTTTTGCCTATGCTAGCGATCCGCAAGTGACAATGTACACCCTATGGGAACATCACCAGTCTATTAAGGATACTTACGAATATCTCAATAACATTGCCTTTCAAATTTATCGCTCAGGTAAGGGGATGGAATGGGGAATCGTTGAGAAAGAAAGTGGCAAATTAATTGGTACTTGTAGCCTCCATGCTGAGCCAATCCATCGTCGTGCTGAATTGGGTTATGTACTAGCAAGAGACTATTGGGGACAGGGATTAATGACAGAAGTTGCCAAGACGGCGATCGCTTTCGGTTTTCATGTGATGCACTTGCTCAGAATTCAAGGATATTGTGCGGTAGAGAATGTCGGTTCGGCAAAAGTATTAGAAAAGTCGGGAATGCATTTTGAAGGGATTTTGCATAATTATGTATTCACAAAAAATCGTCCTTGGGATGTCAAGATGTATGCAATCACGCGATCTCCTGACGCGCAATCCCTAGAGGAGATCATCATTGATAATAGCTAATAGAGTCTGTTGAACAGTAAGCGATCGCAATCGCTGATCTCAGTGACAGTTTTGAGGTGCTTAGCTTAGTACAGGACAAAAAGTTGCAAAAGTAGACAGGAAGGGACTTTATAGAAGATAACTACACCATTCATCAAACCCCTATGGAAGAGATTAACCTATTTCGCGAAAAGTTGCAGCAACTTCTGCACTGGAATGGA
>JADBWH010000062.1 GCA_020404105.1 Pseudanabaena sp. M53BS1SP1A06MG
CTCTAGGATGCGATCGCTATCTGTATTAGTTGATATATCTACATCTGTACGACCATTATCTAAATCAACTTGTCTCTGGATTGCTTTGTCTAAATTTAAAACATCAGTTGTTGACAAGCTTGCATCTAAACTAGATTCGTTTGAACTTTGGGAGGGATAATTAGCATTTACCACTTCATTAGATGGCATAAAACTAGACTCATCACTAAGTTGGATTTGCTGACTAGATACATTGTCTAGACTGTTTGGTGACATTTCTCCTAAAGAACTAATTTGAGGAGCCTCTGCAATATTTTGAGTGATCTCATCAATATTGTAACTTTCTGAATCTCTTAAACGAGTTAAATCTCTATCCAAATAGCTATCAGATGCTACAACATCTAGTTGAGTTTGAATTGTCTTGGAAACATCTGGAGCTACATTATCTACATTAGTAACATCTACAACTGCACTATTTTCCTGTGGTGACGATAGAGATTCTTGGTCATTTAAATTATGAGACTGTATAGAATTACTTTGTAATGAGTTGTCTATAATATTATCTGTAGAATTATCTTTAATATTATCTATAGAGATTTGTTGTAAATCCTGAGAAGCTATACTTTGAGCTTTACTATCAAGTTTTCTATTTATAAGTGAAGTTTCAGATGTTTGTACTTGGTTTTGGCTAGAAGTACCAGATGGATATTTGCTAGTTTCTTCAATTGAAACACTTTCAATACTAGAACTACTGCTGTAGTCTAAATTTTTTGTATTAATATTATCCGTCTCATTGAAATCTATACTAGAGTCAATCTTTCTTTGAAGAGGTTGACTTGAGCTTGTTTGAGAAATTGGGAAATTGGGAACTTCTGCACCATGGTCATTAACGCCAAATAGGTCGATCGCATCATGCACCTCTAAGTTGCGATCGCTATCTGTATTAGTTGATATATCTACATCTGTACGACCATTATCTAAATCAACTTGTCTCTGGATTGCTTTGTCTAAATTTAAAACATCAGTTGTTGACAAGCTTGCATCTAAACTAGATTCGTCATGATCTTCTCTCAGCACTGATTGCTCTTCGTTATTAGTAGATATATCAGTGGTTTGACTTAAGCTACTATTTAAGTTATTACTAGTTATCGCATCAAGCTGATCTATTTTTCTACTGATAAGATTATCTGTAGCTAATGCTATAGCATCACTTTGTATAATGTTGCGATTAGCATCTTCATTAGATCTAGATAAATCTCTATCCAAAATATGAGAAGGTTTTAAACTAGAATCATCAATAGTCATACCTATCGAATCTGTTTCTTCAGTAGACGTAGAAGGATTTGTAGTAACTACATCTGATAATTCAATTTGCCTTTGAACTTGGTTGTCGGAGCGATCGCTTGGCACGACAATATCTCTTCTAGCTAGAATACTAGAGCTAATACTAGAATCTATCGGGTTAGTGATCGGTTGATTTTGAACATTCACCAACTCATGAGTACTAATAGATTCACTTATAGATTCACTAATAGATTCAAGGGATGATTCTAGCTGAATATTCTTATTCTCATTATTATTAATCGAAGTATCTAATGAGTTAGATAGCTTATTTGGAACGGATTCATTTAATAATTCCCTTTGGATATCAAGCTCCGTTGAAATATTGCTAGGAGTAACTACAGGTTCATTAACATTAATAGGGACAGTAATAGGGACAGTAATAGGATCTGATTGTTTTTGAACATTTGCTGTTAAAGTATCTTTGGATTCATAGGCATTATCAGCTTGACGTTGGACATTATGAGTATCTATAGTAGAAATGTCTTCTAGGTTATTTGATTGATTTAGATTACTATCTGTAACCTTAGTATTCTCAATATCGACAGAAGTATACCTCTGTAAGTCAGAATTACTAGTAAATTTCTTATCACCAATATCTAGGCTAGAACTACTTCTTTGTAATTGTTCTATTGATGTATTACTAATAGATGTATTACTAATATTAGTATCAGGTATAGATACTGTTTCTTGAGACTGATTTAATTCATAGTCCTCACTTAATGAATTAGTAAATATATCTGAAAATACATCTGATTGTCTTTGAGCTTTTTTACTTACATCCTTGACTGACAAATCTTCTAAAGGGCGATCGCTTGGCAAATGATTTGGCAAACTACTATGATTTGATGTATTTTCTAGATCGGATTTAGATTGAATTTGAGTAGGTATATCATTAATTGTAGAATTACTAATGCTAGTGGATGTATTAGATAAGTCTGAATTATTATAGTCGTTTTGTGTCTTATTATCAGTATTTAAGTTGCTTAACAAATTCAAATTAGATTGATTAGATGCTTCTTGTAATGATTGTGAGACACTTTGACTAGTAATTGTATTGTCAGGTGTATCCACAGAATCTCTCTGGAGTTTTTGCTCATTACTATCAACAGCATGAGAGTTGACAATGGTGTTTGGTAGGTCAATATTAGAAATTGGCTCTAATATTTGATTAGAAGTTTGATTAGTATTGTCTACTAAATTAACTTGATCTGTCTGATTAGATATATTTTCATCAATATTGATCTGCTTAGTTTGCCCTTCAATTGAATTTTCTAAATTATTGAGATTAATATCTGTTGACAGAGATAAATCTCTTTGAATATTCTCAGATGAATTACTGTTGATTGTTTCTGTAATATCTAACCTTTGATCTGCTTGAGATCCGCGATTACTTGAATCTGTGCTGATGCTTGAAAAAGTATTAGTTACATCATCAGCATTTTTAACATTTTTACTTTCATTGTTAGACATCTTTAATTCTCTCTGTATTGAATTAGAGATGTCTGTCTTTTCGCTATTGACATCGCTGTTTGCTGTATTTGCTGAACTAGATGTATCTGTGTTATAAATATCTAGCTGAATATTCCGTTCATAATCTTGATTTGAGTCATCTAGACTACTTTGACTTAATTCGGAAATTCTTTGTATAGATGGAGAATTGTTATTTAGACTGATATCTCTTGATGTTTTTTTAGCGATATCACTTTTAGAGATATCGCTACGATTATTAACTTGGGATGCAGATTTACTCTGTATGTTGGGAATGTCGCTATTATCCGTGCTAGTCACATCTCCCGCATTGGGTTCTGATTCTTGTAATGATGTTATGGTAGGCAAATTATCAGCAAAAATAGAATCACTACTGTTTGAATCAAAAGTATTAGACTCTCTCTGTGTCAACTGAGGAGAAATCAGATTATTTTGAACTTCTTGCGAAATAGGGTTTTCAATCTTACCCACACTTGAAGGGATATCACCAATAAAAGGTGTTACATAATCAGGACTCGAAGAAGTATCAGTATATCTTTGAATAGGTGTATCTTCTGAAAGGTCACTAGAAATATCTAATTTATTCAACGCTTCAGATGAACTAGATTGCTCGTCAGATGAATTGGATTGTAGGGTTGGGGAGTTATTTACTGGAGAACTATTGGCTATAGATGTTTGAAGCTCTGTCTGCTTTGTGGAAAATGACGGCGAGTTAGTAGAAGTGCTTAAAGGAGAAGAAGTGACAGAATTTTTGTGAGTAGATGTGTTTTGAGGCGAGGCTTGAGGCGATCGCTTAGATGGCTGTGGTAAAGATGTTATAGCTTTAGCCTGAAGATTTGGCTGACTATTGGCTATGGACGGAGAAACTGACTCCGTTGTTTGTAATGGATGATCAAAAAACGGTGACTCGTTAAAAGAATCACTAAGAAGCTCAAAATCACTCTCAGTATTGAGGTTATTAGGATTGATTATAGACACTGCACCCAAAGGATAAATAAACTTTAGCTGCAAGAATGACTGTCCTAATGGCGTTGGCACAAGCAATGGTTCAAAGTTGCCGAGGGGAATATCATCAGGCAATTCATCATCAGCAAGTGACTGAGATTGAGGATTTTCAGACATAGTTTATGAACTTGGGAAAGAACCACTGGATGAATTTCTGGTTACAACTGTGGCAGATCCACCATTTTCTAGGGATACTGTCAAACCTTCGATCGCTAATCTTAGCTCTTCAATAGCAACGGCATTACCATCAGCTTGCATGGATGGCGCTGTCCAACCCACGGGTACTGCTCCAATCAATGTCCAACATTGCCTGACATCACCAGCTTGATTAAAAAGCAAAATACGAATGTTGCGGCGGCGGTTAGTCGTAGCGGTAAACCATCTCCAAAAGCTCAAATCATTGGTAACGCCATGCTTTAAGGTGACTTCAGAAAAGGAAGTATGCTTAAGTAGTATGCGCTGTTGGTCGTTAACCCCTCCTTCAAAATAGGTATCATACTCAACCTTGGCACTTAAACCTGAGCATTCAGTAAAACCCGCCACAATGGTGGCAGTTGGTAGCATTTCTACATAAAAGTGATTGGTAGTAACGTAGGATTCTGCTCTTGCAAATTTGCTGCTATTAGTCATAATCTACCCTCATAATTTTTGCCAACACGTTCCTTTTGCAGTTTTAAATCATCTGAGAGCAATGCATATACCCGATCGCTAAGTAATCTCATCTGAAGTGGTTCTTGCAAAATCTGAGCAGCAAATTTAGCCAATTCTGCCTTGCGAGATTCATCTATTGCTTCATGAAAATGTTTGGGCATAGCCTTTAGATTTTTATATTCAATCAAGGTGTATTTGAGGGCTTAGGAATTATATTAACGCTAATATTTCTTTGCGATCGCTTTTTTGTGATTTGTTTTTTTGTGATTTGTAAAGATCTGCTAAAGCATTTCTTCATCGAAGGAAGAGAAATACTTTAAGCGATCGCTATTTTCGCTATTTTTCGGCATTTAAGCGTTTGATGGGATGCTTTAGAGGAATTAAGCCTGTCTTCTTCAGCAAACCTTGTGCTTCTTCGGTTCGCATGATCGATACAAACCTCTCTGCAATTGGAGTACGGCGGTTATCACGCAGGTAGACGACAGAGATTGGAAAGGAGAGTGGGTAGGTCTTATTAATAAAGGCGTTGTAATTTTGGACATAATTTCCCTTTTCATTACATAGATCGATGTCAGGGGTAACAACCTTGCCAGTTTGCATTACTAAAGGTGAAACGAAAGATTGCCAATCATCTGCAAGTGCTAAAGGATAAACAGAGCATTGCCCGAACACCTGACTGATGGAACCAAAGGAAATGCTCCCCACATTGCGATCTTCAAAGTCTTGGATCAATTGTCTCAAGGAATCAAAAGTTGATAGTTTCGTGATGCTATTGTTGCCGTCTTGGGCAAGATTTTGAAAAGCAGCGATCGCTGCTTCAGTTTTCAGTACCCTCTTTTCAAAAATCTGGACAGATTCCTTATCCAGAGGCATATAGAGCTTAACGGGTAAATTCGGTCCTCCTAATTGTCGCCAGTTGATGATTTCCCCTGTGTAGATTTGTCGAAGCTGCTCAAAGGTTAGCCTGCCCTGCAAAGCCGTAGGGAGACTATTATTGCGTTGAGCATAGCTAAAGGCAACAAAAACAGTTAACCCATCGTAGGCAATATCCTGTGTAATAAAATCTCCCCCAGAATTAGTAATCACACTGGAAATTGCAAAATCTACTTTACTGGAGCGCAATTTATCGCCAACTTGTTGATCCTCATCAATCGGTTGATAGCTCAATTGTAATTTGGGCTGACTTTCTTGTAATTTATCCTCAAGAGTTCTTCCCTTAGCAATCAGATTTTTCTGTAGTAATGTGTAAGTCCATGTACTATTCTTATTGGCAGCATAGATGAATTTGCCTGCGGGAATATCAGATATTTGACTGATGCAACAAGGTAAATTGAGATTCGCAGGCTTCGGCGGCTGGGTAAACCACCAATAGAGTAAAAAGAGTAGACCGAGCAAGAGAAGCACACCAACAAAAATAGCAATTACTTTCTTGGTAAGCCATGCCCATTTATTCTTTTTCTCGGCTGGAGCTTCTTCCTGTTGCTCTGCAAACTCGATCAAAGCTTCTCGCTTAATCGGTAAACGTAGTAAAGCACGACGCGCAATTTCCGCACTCGCGTACTTAGTCTCACCAAATCCAAGCAAATTTTGAATAAACTTTTTCAGTCCTAAGTCTACTTTGGCAATCCAGTGATCAATATTGTTAGGATTGATGTATGAGCGATTGTCTAAATCAACTACTCCTCCATGCAAGAGGTAGAAAGCAATATAACCTAAGTCTTCGAGATCACGACTAATAGAATAGGCATGAGTTACACTGTCAGGCGGATAAAAGCGATCTTCCCACAGGGATAAATCATTTAAATAGACCGTAAACCCTTGAAAGTTCTCTCTAATGGCAATGCTATAAAAGGTTAAATTACCATGAGGCAAACCTGTTGTAACCACGCCCGAACGCAGTCGATATTTCTGTGAGTGTAATGATTCGAGAGTTTGTAATACTTGATTGAGAAAGGACTTGACCTGCCAACTATTCATCGCGCCATGGGTTGCTAGATAGTCAACAAGGGTCATTGTATTTTCAGTATGTGGCAAAATGACATAACACCTTTCCTCTCGACTATCAGCGATCGCCTCTAAGGGCGTGACTAGCCTTGAGTCTTGAACCCTCCCATCCAGAAGTTTAATCTCTGAAGAAGATTCAAAGTTCTGTTTACTCTCTCTAGTTTCTTGATCATTAAAATATTTTTTGGGAATCACATATTCCTTAAATAGAAATAATTCACCATCAGCTAAATTCGTGGCATTGTAGAGCCTCCCTGTACCGCGAATACCAATATAGCTATCTACTTGATATACACCCCGTCTACCACGTACTTTCACTTCTGGTGGTAAAGTGGCAGGGAATTGGCATTTTTTGCAATATTTGTTATTAGGATTATCCGCAACAGTTTCTAAAGGGAATTCACAGCGAAAGGGATTAGATTCTTGGCATTGATAGCGGAGAAATTGTGGCTTGATCTGCCAAATCGTGCCTATGCGCTCCTCAATGGTAATTTCCTTAAGAACTTCTTTTGTCTCATTCTTTTCGGGGACGGCAATGCCTTTAAAAGAAGATATCGAAGGCGGCTGGATTCCTAAATCGTCTTTGAGAAAAGGAATCAGAAAACGTAAGGGTGTAGGAACTACTTTGTTGAGAAATTCAACAAATCGATTGCCGATGAGGGCATCAATTGAGCCAATAAACTGCCCCCAAACATCAGTAATCCGTTTCCACAACTTTTGCCAAACATTTGGAGACTTTCTTGCCATAAATAGCTTGCCTAATAAAGTAATTGACGATCAAGCGAACTACAAGAAAATTTTTGATATTAGAAAGTACAGCGCTTTGCGCTTACTTAAAACCCAGGAATACTTTTGAAAGCGCCGCTTTCAAAAGTATTCCTGTACTACTCAAAGCCTCGATAGGCTGCAATATCAAAATTTTCTTGATTTGTTGTTGAGCAAAATGCGCTGTAATTAACTTTAATAATCAAAAGAATGTTTTTTGTTAAACTATTATCAATTATGTAGGTGTTTTTTCCCACAAGGTTTATTTTGTTTAAACATTCTTGTTTAAATTACACCCGATCGCCTTACTCCTAAACCTCCTAATCAATGTTATGGCAAGAGAGCAAGTAGCTCGCCTTTATCGGGCAGCCCAGTCTGATTCCCTCCTCAAAGCAAAATTAAACCAAGCGACTGATCTAGAAAGTTTTGTCAAGCTTGCCCAGACCGAAGGATATGATTTCACGGTTGAAGAGTGGAAGCAGATGACTAACTTTGCCGTCGAAGAATTAAAGTGCGATCTTTCGGAAATTCCTGGTATTTAGCAAAAAAAGATGACGCATCGCGTCATCTTTTTTATTTGACTGGTTTTGGTTTCAGACGCTCGATCGCAATGGGTTTATTGAGTAGCGCTTGGGTTTGATTAGGATTGAGTTTCAGGGCTTGCTCAAAAGCAACGAGGGCATCAGCATTACTATTGAGAGCTAATAGAGCTAATCCGCGCCCCGTCCAATAGTCAGCATTTTTGACATCGATCGCGATCGCGCGACTATAGGCCGTAGCTGACTCAGCATAGCGATCAAGGGACATCAGAGCTAAGCCCAGATTAAACCAAGCTGTGTCGGATTTGGGATTAATGCCGATCGCCTGTTGACTAGCCGCAATGGATTCACGAAAACGGTTGAGTCGCCATAGTAAGGCGGATTTATTCGTCCAAATATCTGCTAAAAAGATTTGATTACCAACATTGGCATCCCCTGCGATCGCATTGTCATAGGCTTTGAGCGCCTCTTCAGTGCGCCCCAGCGAAGTTAGAATACGCCCATGATTGAACCATGCACTTGATGAGTTTTGCCGCAGAGCGATCGCCTGATTAGTTGAAGAAAGTGCTAAATCAAAGCGACCTAACGCCCAAAGTGTAGCGGCCCGATTGCCCCAAAAACTTGCCTGATTTGGTTTCAAGGCGATCGCTCGATTTGCGGAAGCTAGAGCCTCTTCATATTTACCTAAGCCTGTTAGCGCATTGGCGCGTTGATCCCATGCCCATGCGGGCCCTAGATAATCCCACTGCTGATCCCCTTCTTGGATGGCGGCATTACAAGCGGCTAGAGCCTCTTTATATTGCCGTAACTGATTCAATGCTGCACAGGAATTTGCTAAGGCGAGGGAATATTTCTCCTTTGCCTTTAGCGCCCATTCCTGAGAAGCCAGTGCCTCCGCATAGCGCCCCAATCGCCAGAGGATCATCCCTTGTTCCGCCCATGCCTGAGCGTTAGTCGGCTCGATCGCTACGGCTTTATCATAGGCAAACAGGGCATCGTCAAAGCGTTGGAGTTGGTTCTGCACCTTGCCCTTATTTTTCCATGCCAATGCAGGCGTTGCTTTGCCCCAATTAGCATTCACCTTGATGGCGCGATCGCAGTCTTGTAGGGCATCGGCAGCGCGATCAAGACTGATGAAAACTTCACAACGCTCACTCAAAGCTAGGGAATAATTAGGATTCGAGCGAATTGCTAAACCTAACGATTCTAATGATTCCGCCAGTTTTCCTGCTCGTTTCAGTAATAGCCCTTGGATATACCAAACCATCGCAGGGCTAGCATCATCCCAATTTTGATCTAGCCTCAGCGCCAACTCACAGGAGGCGATCGCATCTTCGTAGCGCTCTAACTCATTCAAGGCTCCACAGCGTTTGGCTAAAGCTCCTGAATTATTTGGCTGCAACTTAATAAAGCGATCGTAGGAAACAACTGCTTCGGTATACATCGATAAGCCCACCATCGCATCTCCCCGTTCTAACCATGCGATCGGCTCATTGGTATTTAAGGTAATAGCCTGATTGCAAGCCTCAACTGCATCTTTATATTTACGCGATTTCACCAAAGAACTACAGAGCGAGGCCCAATAGTCAAAGTCCTGTAACTTTTCTTGGGCGATCGCCTTTGGGGCAATAAATACAGAGGCGATCGGCAAGTTTAGCAGCACAATCATGAGCAACCAAAACCGCTTGCCTTGTTTGACTGACTGAAAAAAAGAACGCAAATTCATTGGTAATCCCAATTTCTCAACCACAGGTCTAGCAAAACTTGTCGCCCAATACATCGCGTAATGTGATGACAAATTTTCATATCCACATTAATTTATCATTATGGCTTACGCAGTTGGCAGTTGTGAAGTGGGCTTTGCCCACTTCACAACTGCTAATTGGATGCTTTTACTCAATCGGGGTCTGAAAATGAGCATTTTGGCTAGGGTGTTATTTTCGGGATTTTTTACGGTGATCGCGATCGCTTTGCCATTGAGTGCTTTTGCTGACCCTAGTAGCGATCGCATCCAAGCGGCTAATCGTCAACGCCTGATCGAAACCAATCGCTGTCAGGGCTGTAATTTGCAAAATACAGACTTGAATGGGCTGAAACTGATTGGGGCAGATTTAAATAAAGCTAATCTCCAAGGGGCAAATCTGCGTAGTGTCGATCTGCGGGGTGCAAATTTGCAAGGAGCAAATCTTACCTATACTGATCTGAGTTATGCCGATTTGCGACTGGCTAATTTTGGTCAAGCTAATTTGACGAGGGCAAATCTGAGCAATGCGTATTTACTTGAGGCTTCTTTTCGTCAGAGCAATCTCCAAGAGGCTAATCTGACTGACAGTTATGCGGATGGCAATGTCGATGTGTTTACGTCTGTGCGCCAATTTGTCGATCTTGAAGGAGCAAATTTACTGAGAGCCAATCTGACTAATGCCAAGCTAGGTTTTGCCAATCTCGAAGGAGCAAATCTCAGCGAAGTAAATTTAGTTGATGCTTATCTCGAAAATGCTTCATTAATTAACGCAAATTTAACAAAAGCAAAGTTATGTAACACGATCCTGCAAGATGGGTCAGTAAATGATCAAAATTGTCGTTAATTTCTTTTGATTGTGCGAGAATATGCAATATCAAATACATGAAGTTTCTCAGTAAGTAAACTTAGGGGTTAGTGACATGTCGCGTACTTACGATCACGAAAGAAAGCCTTCTCAATCTACGTTTTCATTTAAACCCACAGCTTCATTTTTACAAACTAGAGGCTTCGCGCCAATTCAGACGGACTTGGATGAAGACGCTACCCCTCGACCATCGGGATATACTGAGAATTTTCTAGAAAAAATAATTAATCAGCGCAGCACTGAATCGGCTGATACGCCAGTCCAACCAAAACGAATGAACCGCTTGCAGACGCTTCAAGCTAAGCGGATGTCGATGATTCAAGCCAAGCTGAATATTGGGGAGCCAAACGATAAGTATGAGCAGGAAGCAGATGCCACTGCATCTAAAGTTGTTCAGCAGATAAATTCGCCAACTCAGGAGCAATCTGTCCAACGAGAAGCGGTGATAGAAGAGGAAGAAGAATTGCAAATGAAACCAATCTCTTCAATTCAACGAGAAGCAGCGATGGAAGAGGAAGAAGAATTGCAAATGAAGTCTTTGGTGCAGAGACGAGGAGATCTTGGAGGTGAAGAAGTATCTGCTGATTTAGAGGCATCGATTCAGAGTGCGCGGGGTACTGGTCAGCCGCTAGATCCCAATCTGCAAGACAAGATGGGGCAAGTGATGGGAGCAGACTTTAGCGGTGTCAAAGTACATACAGATTCTCAATCTGACCAGTTAAACAAATCAATCCAAGCCAAGGCTTTTACAACAGGTCAAGATGTCTTCTTTAGGCAAGGAGCCTATGAACCAAATAGTCAAGGTGGACAAGAGTTGATTGCCCATGAGTTAACGCATGTGGTGCAGCAAAATGCTGGAGACGTGCAGCGATCGCAAATGGTACAACGAGTAATAGAACCAGAATTAGTTGAAAGATTCAAAAGAATCTTGGAGTTGAAGAATGTTAGAGTTGTTGAAGTACCTAAAGATAAAAGTGTAAAAATAGATACTAAGTTTGGTAATTATCCAGCAGGAACTACGTATGGGACAGATGCAATTAATGATAAATCTCTTCTAGATTTAAATTATGCAGAATCCGCAGATGAAATTCGCCAAGAAGGTGGTGAATTCATGGATTCAACCGCTTATGATATAGTTGATGGTAGTGGTGGCGGAGGGTATATGCATTCGATGAATATGGCGATGTATAATGAAGGAACTCCGAATGCTGAGCGTGCCATATTGCACGAAATGGGTCATGCAAAGCAAAATGAACAAATGGGAGCAAATATTAGTAGTGCTAGTCAAATCATACTTGAGTATCACAATGTACTCCTACATGAGAATATCTACACCTACCTTCGCGGTGGAGAAGGGCAAGAACTTAGATTAAAATATATGAATGAGATTTCAAATGGTCGTCATAAACCGATGCGAACATGGGATAAATTCTTAGAAGATGCTAAGAAACCCACAAACCTAAAAGCTGCTAAAAACACGGAATTGCTCAATGATATAATTGAAGTCCTAAGTGGACCTCCATATGAAGATAAAGCTGAACAGATAAAGATTAATCTAGTTAATGAATATGTTAATGCATTAGGTTAAAAAGAGCGTGATCTCCAGTTCACTTTGGTTTGGTCAAAGAATGAAACCCAATGTAAATAAACCTTGCATACAGTGCGATCGCTATCTAACTGTTGAATATCGCCAACATTCCACCCAACCTATGTTTCTATAATTTCGCATTTTTAAAATTGGCAACATGCGATCGCCGTTCTAGTTATTGATTTTTGGCTGATGCGATCGCATCAAATTTGCTATGATGTGAGGAATAAATAAGGTGTGAAGAAAACAATATTTATAGTTAAATATGTTGCTATTTAAATGAATCCGAATAATTTTGACGATCTCGCAATCGATCCGTACCAACAAATATTATTTCAAGGATATAGCGATCGCGAGGTAGCAGAAATTCAAACTCTTCTGCAAAAGTGACACAAAGCTACCTATCCAACCATAGCTAACAGTATTGTGGATCATGCAAACAGACACGGGTTTCAGGAAGATTACTTGAAATATCTCAGAAAAGCAGATAACTTCAACAAAAAAGGCGCTAGAAAAACTAAATTACTGAATGGTGCTTTGAGATGGAATAAAGGAAATGAACTTCTCATCGAAAGAGACAACAGAATTATTTCTTACGGAGAAAATTAAAAAATCATGCAAAATTTAGATGTCTCAAAAAAGGATCTTAATATCACAACGGCTCTAGCTTATATTGAGAAAATCTTAAATCAATTACTCAAAGACTATCAAAATACTAAGCTGGAAAGAGAAAGAATTGCAATATGGGAAGAAACTCAAGAATTTAGTATTTTAGGGACAATTGAAGTATTAACCGATGATATTCGAGGATACTCATTTCAAATAATCAACAATAACTCCTCAGCTAAAGCTCAAGAGATTCTCAACGAATTAAACAAACTAAAAATATTTGAAATACCTGAATTTATAGAGTGGTATTTCACTCCAGAATTTGATTATCCCCAAATGAAACATTATGCAGAAACACTAAACTATTTGCGCTTGTTAATCATCGAATATCTTAGGGATCTCAGCCCTGTTTTGTGAATGTGCGTAGGTTGGATTGAGGAATAAAATCCAACAAGTATTATATGCAATGTGATTAACTATTGGGTATCGCTAACTCTCCACCCAACCTACTTTTTATGATTTCGTATTTTTAAAATTGGCAATAGGCGATCTCCGTTCTAGTCATTGGTTTTTGGCTGATGCGATCGCGCTTTCATTCAAGCAACCGCGTAGCCAGTATATTCACGCATTTCAGGAGCTTGAAACCCAAGCACAATATCTTCCTTCGCAACCCCTAAATCTACTAATTCTTGAGCAACCCTCATTTCCGTCATATTTTGCTGAATCCAAATCTTTCCCTTCATAATATCCAAATGTAAAACGCAACCATAGACTCGTCGATAGCCATCCCATCCCACATTCATGACATGATAATGGTCTTGCTTTGTATCAAAAACCGTATAACAATCAATCGCTCCATTTGCGATCGGGACAGCAGCATAAGCTGACAACAACGACTGGATTATATTGCGATAAGACTCTATCGTATCCATTGAATAATTACCTCTTGAATTATGTCATAAATAATTAGTTTGATTTGATATCTCTCTAATGAGACTTGGGCAAATTCGCGCTTAAAGAATGATTCGTAAACACCCACTGGCACTGCTAAATACAAAATGCGTGTTGAGTCGGCAATTTCTAAGGCAAGGCGATAATTCAAAAACTGCCCTAATGCAGCATGATAATCAGTCAATGGCGAATCACTCAAGAACGTCTTTATTTCAACGGCAATTTTTTCTTTACCGCGCTCTGCTGCTAACAATTGCTCTGCGCCCAAATCAATTTCAAACTTAGTGCCGCCAATATCTAGTCGTAGTGGATCATCAGTTACATTCCACTGCTCCTTTTCTAAAGCAATTCTAACTACAGCATGAAATCTGTCTTTAGCAGCCATCGTTGTTTTTACTTTATTTTATCCTTAATTATAGCAATCCTAAATGTCTCAAATTCTAAAATATTCAAGCGTCTATCGCAGTTCTAGTTATTGATTTTTGGCTGGTGCGATCACCCTCAAAACTGCCTGAGACTTCTCAATATTTGCCACGGATAAAGTTCTTAAACTACAATAAAATCAAACATACATTGCACTTCCGCAGGTGTATCTCAGGCAACTATGGAAACTATTGCGATCGCTAGCCCCTTAGAAACTTTTCTCCAGCAGCCTAACATTGAAACCTCACCCGCTTAGAAATTTATCCATGGACAACCTCAGCAAAAGCCGATGCCAACGCTTTTTCATTCTCGCCTGCAACGCAACCTAGTTAATACAATCAACAGCCAAACCCAAGCATACGAAGCTATTTAAGAACCAGGATTACCAATGTTACGTTATTGCTTTTTATCTGGCGCGATCGCCTTATCCTCATCTCTAGTAATTGCTCAAGCAGCGATCGCTAATCCTGTCGATCAATTGTTGGAGACTAAAGCCTGCCCAGAATGTGAGTTAAGTAACGCTAATCTGGTTGAGGCAAAGCTTAATGGCGCAAATCTGAGTTTGGCGCAAATGCGGGCGGCAAATTTGCGGAAGGCAAACTTAATTGGCGCAAACTTGATCGGAGCTTACTTAAAAGATGCCAGCTTTCAAGATGCCAATCTGCGCTGGGCAAATTTTACTAATGCGGATTTAGAGAATGTGGATTTTCGAGGTGCGGATCTGAGGGGAGCTAAGTTTAATGCGGCGCTCTTGAAGGATGTTAATTCTCAAAAGAGTATCTTTTGCCGCACGATCATGTCCGATGGCAAGCTGAATAATCGTGACTGTCGATTAGCGGGTGATTGAGACTAGCGTAAACGCATGATTTCATTGACCCAACGCAGGCGTTCGGTATGGGTGAGGTTTAGTATATCTTCCCTTGACCAATGGAAGTAAAAAGCAATGAAGGCTACCTCCTCATATAACCTCTCGGAGGGGTAGCCTATAATTCCCCCGATGGGTCTAGGTTTTGTGGTTGCAGTTGGCTAAAGAGACTTTGGAAGTATAGGAAATCGGGGAGAAAGAGTTGCTCTAGCTGTTGGGGTGTGACTTTGGTAAGGCTACCTAATTGCGCGATCGCCTGAGCTAAGACGCAGAAAACAACATCGATGTGGGGATTATGATTAGCAAAGTCCTGTATCACTAATTCATCCTTAGCAGTTAGGAGCTTAATTTTGCCCTGTTGGTGCAATTCTCCATCGAGATATAACCCTTTTGGTAACGTGAATTTAAATTCGGTTTGGAGCATGATCAACTAAATTTCACTGGTCTATTTAACTTAGATGTTACGGAAACAAGTGGCTTAAGCCCCTTGTCTATTCTATTTTTTAGTAAGATGTGGTGTGCGCTTTGCGCACACCACATCTTACTATTTTTGGCTAGGAGGAACTTCAGATGGCGTGAGCGTGCCTCCTGCGCGTTGATTTGGTGGTGCGGGGATGAGGGGAGAGTCGATCGCAGGTACATCAGGGGGCAAAGCGATCGGTGGTGTTTCCTCAGGTTTGGGTGCTGGGGGGGGCGCGATCGTTTGAACGATGAAGGAACGCATAATGATTTGTCCGTCGGGATTCGTAACTTTTAAGGTATAGGTTACTTCGGCGGACTTAGGACTGAGGGGCAGCGCTAATTGTCCAACTGCCGCGACATTCCCGGGGGCAGGTAAGAGATCGATTTTAGCGGCGGCTGAGGCTTCTACTTTCCAAGATAGGGTGAGAATGCTGGGAATATCAGGATTGAGATTAAAGGAATATTGCGGTAAAGCATCCTGTCCATTGACCTTGAGTTCGAGAATCTTCGCAGGATAAGGAGCGATTTTGACAATTTCCGTTTTCCTCATCACAGGAACCGCTTTGGGATCGACAGGGGGTTTACGTGGAATGATCGCTAATTCAAAAATGTAACTACCTGATGCTTTGGCTTCAGTGGGGACATTCTTACAAACCATTTCATCGTTAGAAATGGTGCAATAGGGACGGAGCGATCGCGGAATGCCTTCGGTAAGTAAATACTTTAATGGTGTACTTTTGATCTCCCCTTCAGGCGATCGCCCAACGAGGGTTAACTCTCGAATTTGGCTAGCATTGGATAAGCGCCAATTCAGACGCACTTCATTATCTAGATCAGGTTTCGGTTTGATTAGCCCTAACTTAGTCGGACTTTCGGCAATGCCCAAGGCGGTAAAGAAGACGCGCTTCTCTAAGACCTCAGGGATAAAGACTGTTTCCTTTGCTCTCGTGGCAACTAGATCAGGTGATGGGCTATTGACCACATTAGCTAGATTACTCGGTGTGGCTTCCGTAGGAGTGGGAGGAGTATTGGTAGTATTAGTTTCTGCTTTCGGCGCATTGTTTGCTTGTTGATCAGACTTGGCAACAGGTGCAAGAACAATGGTCGGTAACACAGGTTTTGATTCTGTATAGAGAGGTTTGTTGGAGGCAAACTCTAAAATCTGCGCTTGGGGAACAGGCTCGACAATGATCTTCGTAGTTTTTGCAAGGGGCAAGATACCTGTTTTCGGATTCCTTGAGACCAAGTTCATTTGGAAAATATATTGACTAGGCTTACGGGCATCAGTGGGAACGTTCTGACATAGTAATTCGCGATCAATAAAGCAATATTCCTTTAATTCAGGTGGAATACCACTGCTAAAGTTATAGACTACAGGCTGACTGATGGTAGTTTGATCCTCACCTAATCCTTCCACTTTAATTTCTTTAATTAGGTCAGGATTAGTCACCCGCCACCGCAAACGGATAGCTTCATTGGCAGCTTCACGATAGTTAGGTGATTCGGAAGTAAATTCCACAACGACAGGAACCTCAGGTGGTCGGAAAAAGAACCACCAGATCAAAAAGATAATTGTGCCAATGATGCCTAAAATACCAATAATCACTAGCACCAATTGCCACCAAGGACGGGCAGGGACTATCAAATTGCCTAAGTAGCGATCGCTAACTAAAGCAACTCCCTGCTTATCTTCCACTTCTACAATGAAACTGAGATAGCGCTCACTTAAAAACTTGGGCTTACACTTTTTTGTGGGTTGGACTTCGAGATTAAGGCGGGAATTACCATAGGGAGCAATTCGCGTTTCTTCTGTACTAAAGTTGTAAGTTAAGAGCCCCTCCTGTTCAGGGCTACTCGCACGCACGCTTAGTTCACGAGCAATATTGCTACTACTCTTAAAGCGCATTTCGTAGAGGGATGGCTGATTTTCGACTCTAGTGAGCAGGGTTACTAGCTGAATATCTAGTTGATAGACAGGCAGTATTTCAAAGTAAACGATGTCTAACAGGGCTGAGTCAGGACTATTGGTCGAATGGACGCGAATAGTTGGTGAATAAATACCTGCCCAAGCATCCATTGGTGGCTTGAAAATTAAGGTAATTTGTCCTTGAGTATCAGGATTGAGGGGTAAACCTTCCGTCGCCTCGACAACCCCTACTAAAGCTAAGCCTTCAGGATAGTAAATAGATACCCATTTGGGATCGAGATCAGGGATGGTCACCCGAAAGCGATCGACCCGTTCCGAACGATTATTTACTGAAATTAAGACTTGCCAAATTTCACCCCCGCGCATTTGGTGGGGGCTAGTGGAGGTGGTGCGAGGAATTGTGGCGAAGGTGGGATCATTGACCCTGACTACTTCTTGGACGGAAGGCGTGACAATTACCCGTCCCTTATACTGAATTGGGGTATCTTCGGGGTAATGCTCAGGAGCATCGATGATCAATTTGTAGCCATATTCCTTGGGAGGTGTAGTTGGCGGTACTTGAATCAAAAACACCACCTCACAGCTTTGCCCCACACTTAGGGCAAGTCGCTCAGAAGGTAAGGTACACCAAGGAAAGATTGTGCTAGAGTCTGGGTCGATCGCCACACTGATCACTGCACTGCGATCACCCTGATTAGTAACTGTTACACATAGCTCAAACTTCTCGCCTGTGGCGATGGAAACAGTCCCTGATGGGTTGAGAATGATGGAGAGAGGGCGAATTGCTGCCTTGGGCATCGCATCGAGATTATTAATACTTTGCTGGCGGCGAAAATCGATCGCGTAATAATTCCCCCCTTGATTGCTGATTAATTCAAGAAATCCTTGGCTAATTAAAGCTTCGATTTCGAGCAAAGTATCTTCTGGAGTTGCGCCAATACCTATCGCGATCGCCTCAAGGGTAGACTCGCGATGCCGCATAACCCAATTGATAATTTGTTGCTGCTGTGTGGATAATGTCAAAATATCCACCATACTCAATCCTGCATTTTGCTCTATATCGTTGCTATTGTCGCTATTTGAAGCAAATATGGCTGTGTCACTCCTCATAGTAAGCAGGATTTTGAGATTTAGGTTGTACTATTTTTGCAGAATAGTTAAGGCTAAACATTAGCCATATAAACTTTACAACTTAGTGTTTTGTAAAATTTTTAAGTAATCACGAAGTTGAAAACTTTATAATTAATAATAATCTGAAATCATACAGCAATTTGCAATTAGATAAAGTCACAATTTATATGGCAATATCATAGAAAAAATTCATTAAGGCTAGGATTAACAAGCATGAATGACCAAGACCTTCGGCATCAAGTAGAACTCGAAGTAGAAACGATGAGCATTAACAAGCTTACCGAAGTTGGCAATATGGCAGTATCAATGGGCTTGATTGCAGGGCATGGATTTCGGGGTGGCAAGTATGAGATTTTGCAAAAGGGTAAAGTGATCTTGCTGTCAGAGCGTGAGGCGATCGGCTATCTGGAGCAGTTAATCAAGAGTGTAATGGAGTCATGACGATATCCCCCCCCGCACCTACCACGGTAAATACTCGCAGTCTCAGTCAAAATGTTCTATTTAGTGAAATTGCGAAAATGCGCCAAACCTTAGAGCAAAAAGTTGCTGAGCGGCTGGGAGAAACTCTAGACAAACAAGCTGCATTACATTCCCCCGTTCAAGACCCAGGTAGTCACCTACAACAATTATGTGCAAGTTTCAATCTATCTCAATTTGAGAAAGAAGTCTTAATCCTTTGTATAGGAATGGAACTGGATGCAGGATGGGCTAACCTCTGTGCTGCAATTACCAATGATCCGAAACAAAACTATCCCACCTTTAGCTTAGCAATGTCGGTGCTAGAGCATCCCAATTGGTCAGCGCTATCTCCTGCTGCTCCACTGCGACGCTGGCAATTAGTGGAAATCGGTGCAGGAAATGCTCTAACCGCTAGTCCTTTACGGATTAATGAACGGATTTTGCATTACCTCATGGGACAACAGGATTTAGACGAGCGTTTGCTCCATGTGTTAGTTCCCTTAGTAACTGATGTTGTCGCAATTGACTCCCATCAACAAATTGTCGATCAGGCGATCGCCACATGGCTACATGCAGCTAATCAAGATCAATCGGAACTACTCCCCGTATTGCAGATTTGTGGTGAAGATATCGCTAGCAAAATGGCGATCGCTGCCAATGTTTGTCGCCAACTCGACCTCAGACTTTATAAAATATCGGCAAATATCCTGCCCCAAGATTTAACGAATTTACAGTCCCTTGCTTTGCTCTGTGATCGCGAATATACCCTCAGCAATATGGCAGTTTTGCTAGATTGCGATCGAGATGAAGCGCCAAATCATAATCTAGATATGGCGATCGGCTATCTGATTGAGATTCTCAAATGTCCGATGCTCATCAGTAGCCAAACCCGTCGCCGCCAACATCAACGCACGATCATTACCTTTGAGGCGCGATCGCCTTCTGTGCATGAACAGCAAACTCTCTGGGAAGATGCTCTCAGCGATCTTGATGATAATCTTGCTAGTTCCCTTAATGGTTCCATAGCCAAACTCGTTTCCTATTTTAATCTCTCGCCAACCCATATATCTAATGCGGCTCTTAAGGCGAGAAGTATGCATCAACAGGAAACCGAACATTCCTTTGAGCATTCGTTATGGAACGCCTGCCGTTCGCAATCGCGTCCACGACTGGATGAACTTGCCCAAAGTGTAGAAACAGCAGCAACTTGGGAAGATTTAATTTTACCCGCTAAAGAAAAATTTGTGCTCCATGACATTGCTGCCCATGTGCGCCAACGATTGACAGTCTATGAAACTTGGGGCTTTGCGGGGAAGAGTCGGCGAGGCTTAGGGATTAGCGCTCTGTTTGCAGGATCAAGCGGCACGGGTAAAACGATGGCAGCCGAGGTCTTAGGCAACGAGCTACAGCTTGATGTCTATCGCATTGATTTGAGTTCCATCATCGATAAATACATCGGCGAAACCGAGAAAAATCTCAAGCGGATTTTTGATGCTGCTGAAGGTGGGGGCGTAATTTTACTCTTTGATGAAGCGGATGCCCTATTTGGTAAACGTACCGAGGTGAAAGACAGCCACGATCGCCATGCTAATGTCGGCGTAAGTTATCTCTTGCAAAGAATGGAAGCCTATCGCGGATTGGCTGTATTAACTACTAACCTCAAAAATTCTCTCGACCAGGCATTCTTTAGACGTTTACGCTTTGTGGTGCAATTCCCTTTTCCTGATGCTGAGCAACGGGCAGAAATCTGGCGACGTGCCTTTCCGAAGCAAACACCTACACTTGATCTTGACTATCTCAAACTTGCTAAACTCAGTGTGGCGGGTGGTAATATTCGTAATATTGCCCTTAATTCTGCCTTTATTGCGGCGGATCACAATGAACCCGTGCAAATGAAACATATTCTGCAAGCGGCAAAAATTGAATATATTAAACTCGAAAAACCAATGATGGATACGGAAGTAAAAGGATGGGTATAGGCAAAGAGTTGATCAAAAATTCAAATAAAAAGGCGATCGCTATTTCCACGATCATCGCTATTTCTACGGCAACCTCAGTATTGGCAGCCAATCAAACCCATGTCGATCAACTGATTAAGACTAAGGAATGTTCTGAGTGCGATCTTCCTGATGCCAGACTTGCGGGAGCCGATTTGATCGGCGCGAATGTCAGGGATGCCGATCTCCGCAAAGCTGATCTGCGAGGGGCAAAGCTGGATGGAGCAAAATTTATGCGATCGAATATGCTGGGAGCCGATCTTCGATTTGCATTACTATCGGGAGCTGATTTTTTAAATACCAATTTACTGGAAGCGAAACTGGAGGGGGCTAATCTATTTCGAGCAAATCTGAAATATGCCAATCTCGTGAGGGTGAACCTCAGTCAAGCTTCTTTAAAAAATGCCGATCTTCAATTTGCCAAGTTAAATGGAGCGAAAATCGATAATGCAAACCTCGAACGGGCTAATTTCGGACTGGCGGAATTAGAAAAAGCCGACTTCACTAACTCCCGCTTAAAAAGAGCAAATTTACGTCGTGCTAACTTTAGCGAAGTAAATCTCACCAGAGCCAACCTTGAGGGGGCAAATCTAGAAGGCACTACCTTTGCAGGAGCAAATTTATTTCACACCGATTTGCGATCGAGTAAAATTGATAGTGATACTCTCTTGGATCCTAAATGGTTTCTTGTTTGGAAAGTCGTAAATCAACGTCTTGATGGTCAAACTCTTGTCGCAGCAGATCTGTCGGGTGGCAACTTTGAGAAGGCAAACTTAGCAGGTATAAATATGGAAGATGCGAACTTCACCCAAGCCTATCTCTTTATCACTAATCTGCGCCGCAGTAATCTCGCCCGTGTCAAGTTCAATGAGGCAAATTTACGCTATGCCGATTTGAGGAAGGCGAATCTTACAGAAGTAGATTTTGCGGGGGCACAGTTATCCGATGCCAATTTGGAAGGAGCGAATCTCCGTCTTGCGAATCTGCGAGAGAGCATCATTAATGAGGAGACTGTGCTCGATCGCAAGTGGCGGATTGTTTGGAATATCGTCAATCGTGGCGGCGAAGATCGCAATCTCAGGGGTGAAGACTTGACAGGAGCAAATTTACGTTTGGCGAGGTTGAGAGGGGCGCGACTGTTGGATGCAAATCTTAGTCAGTCTGACCTGCGGGGTGCAGATTTTGTCGGTGCAAATTTGCAACGGGCTAATCTCTCAGGGGCTAATCTCACGGGTGCAAATTTACGAGGTGCGGTATTGCAGGGCGCAAATTTTTGTGGAGCGACGATGCCCGATGGAACTGTAGAAAAATGTAAGTAATGGAAGCTTGGGCATTCAGCTTACTCTTTATTCACTGCCTTTGGTTAAACCTTGAGCCAAGCAAAAATATCGCTGGCAGTAATTTGCCTAGTTTGTAGCCCCGTCAAGACGGGTATAGCGGTTTTCATTTTGCCGTAGGCAAAATGAAAACTCAAAACTCTTAATGGGACTGATTTTTTGTTTTCAAATGAGTACACACTCATTTGAAAACCACTATAAGTCTGGGTTGAGCCATTTTAGAAGATCATGTTTACTCAGCCAACGTTGGCTGAGCGAAGTCGAAGCCGTAGGTACTTTAATTAATTGTAAGTCCCTAAAGTGATTTTTAGAGTTTGCTTACTGGTAGTCTCTGACTCGTTGTAAACGATTATGAATGCGATTAGCTAAATCAATACCAACAATTGGCTTACATAAATAGTCATCAGCCCCAACTCCAAAGGCAAGATTTTGCGTATTAGAATCCGTCAACCCACTTAGAAACAACACTGGTAGACGTTTCCAATTGAGATCGTTTCTAATAGATTGACAAATTTCTAATCCATTGATTGGTGGCATATTGATATCTAAAATCAGTATATCGGGCAGGACTGACCGTAGCACTGTCCAAAATTCCTGTGGATCAGCGAGGGTCGTTACCTTAAAGCCCCAGGGATTAAGTAGCTCCGTTAGCGATCGCAAACAATCAACTTCATCATCCACAATCATCACTTTTGGCTCAACTGCGGACTGAGGTTGTATTAAAGAGGACGATGTAGATGAAGTATCCACAATTGAATTTGTAGGTATACTTTGGATTAAATTAGTATTTTGAATTGCCTGCTCTAAAGCAATCACCGAGGGTTCAAATATCTCTAACTGGGATTTTTGGACTAATGTTTGACTATTAAGCAAATTTTCCAACTGAATCGCCAATTGCTTAGCTCTTGTTAATCCAAATGTGCCCAGAGTGCCTGCGAGTTTGTGAGCTGTTTGATGAGCAAGTTCTTGAAAATGAGGATCGAGGAATCCAGATTCTAATTTCTTGATCGCTTGAAATAATACGGTCAACTGCTCCAAACTCTTTGGTTTAGTGGTCACCCAAAGCTGATTTAAGAACTCTAAATACTTTTCCTGCTGATTATCAGGAGCAGTTAATTTAAGAACTGAGGAAGTAAAAGAAGTAGTTTCAGAAGTTTGGGATATTTCGACATCAGCAGATTTATCTGGTATTTTTAGATAGTATCCTCGTCCATGAACCGTAGCAATAAAATCAGAAGGAGCGCCTGCTGCTACTAACTTCCGACGCAATCCTCGAATATGTGAGCGCACAGTTGCCTCCGAAGGAAACTCATCCGAAGACCAAAGGCGATCAAGAATCTCCTCAACACTTAGCAAATGATGACTATCACGCAGTAAAATCTCTAATAATTCATATTCTTTATTGGTAAGAGTGAGAGGTAAATTATTATAGGAAACTTCACAAGTACTAGGATTTAAGAGTAAATCACCCCAAACAATGATCGGCAAAGAAATTGCATTACTCCGCCTCAATAAAGCCCGAATTCGAGCAATTAATTCTGCGATATCAAAGGGCTTGACTACATAGTCATCAGCTCCCGCATCTAGACCACTCACCTTAGACGTACTGTCGCTCTGAGCTGTCAACAAGAGAATTGGCATACTATAGTTCTCTGCCCGAAACCTTTGACACAGAGTGATTCCATCTAACTTAGGCAAACCAATATCTAAGATAATCAGATCATAATCAAAGGTTGAACCGTAGCTCCAAGCCATTTCACCATCTTTGACCACATCAACAATATAGCGATGTTCAGTCAGAGCTTTGGTTAAGACAGCAATTAAGACCTCATCATCTTCTACTAATAATATCTTCATAGGATTTAAAAATGATTTATGGGCTTTTGGAGTTTGTTAAGATTATCTCCTGAAGATCTTGGTACTTTTTGCGTTATTGTAACCTTACCAATCAAGTATTTTAGTAATTATATCTGGCAAATCAAGGGAATTGAAAGGTTTCGTAATCACTCCATTCACCTGTAAATCATTAAACTGCCTCCTCTCTGAAGTGTGGGCTTTCGCAGTTAAAAATATCACGGGAATTTGTGCAGTTTCAGAATTAGCTTGAATAGCTTTCAAGGTAGCAATACCATCCATATCAGGCATCATCACATCGAGTAAAATAGCATCAGGTTTTTGATCACAAGTAGTTTTAATGCCTTGCATTCCTGAGCTAGCAACTAGAACCTCCCAGTCAACAACCATCTGAATCCCAAACTGCACTACAGTTTGAATACTTTCATCATCATCAATAATTAAAATCCTTTTTTTTTGCATAGTTTTGCTTGGATTATAAATTCAATAATGGCAGTGTAAATGAGAAAGTACTACCTTGACCGAGAATACTCTCAGCCCAAATTTTACCTTCATGTTGTTCAACAATTTTACGACAGATCGTTAATCCTAATCCTGTTCCACCTTTACGACGCGAGTCAGAGGAGTCTACTTGCTGAAATCTTTCAAAAATATTTTCGAGTTTGTCCGATGGAATGCCTTGACCTTCATCACAAACTGAGAATAAAACTTCGTTATTTAATTTTTTTTCCGCAGTTAGCCAGACTTTCCCATTCACCGATGAGAATTTAATCGCATTACTAATGAGATTCGTTAATGCTTGAACAATGTAATCAGAATCAACAAAAATCTTAATATCAACAGGTTCAACAATGAGAACTACTCCATGATGTTGAGCCATTGGTTGCATTGCTTCTGTTGCCTGAATCATTAAGGTGGAAACATTGCAGATTTGCTTCTCCATTTTTACGTCACCAGATTCGATGCGTTGCAAATCAAGCACATTGTTCACTAAGCGAACGAGACGCTCAGTATTATCATCAGCGATTTTGAGGATTTGTTGTCCATCTTTGGAAAGTTTCCCTAATCTTCCCGTTGATAAGATTTTTAATGCACTATGCATTGAGGTTAAAGGAGTTCGCAATTCGTGGCTGACGACGGCGATAAATTCATCTTTCATGCGTTCGATCGCTTTACGTTCACTAATATCGGTGGTCAGCGAAAAAAAGCCCTTAACATTTTTTTGTTCGTCAATATGGGGAATATAAGTAACGTTTACAGAGCGTAGTTGCCCATCCTTTAAGAGAATTTCATTTTCATAGGTGACAACCTGACCCAATAGAGCTAGTTTTACGTAGGCAATTAATTTAGTATAGCAATTATTACCCCACACTGATTTAAGATTCATTCCGTAAATTTGTGTTGGAACTTTACCTAACCAATCTTCGTAAGCTTTGTTGTTAAACTGATAACATTGATGCTCGTCAACATAGGAAATTAACACAGGTAGGGCATTAGTAATCAGTCTTAACTGTTCCTCACTTTGTCTAAGGGTTGTTTCTGCTTGTTTCCGATTATTGATTTCCTGTTGCAGATTACGATTGACTTCTTGTAATTCCGCAGTACGGGCTTCGACAATTTCTTCTAAATGCTCTAGAATCTCAGTTTGAGATAGGGCAATCCCGAACTGATCGGCAAGTTGTTGCATCATTTCTAATTCAAAATCTAGCCATTTGTAAGGGCGATCACAATGATGCGCGATCAGTAATCCCCACAGTTTATTTGGTGAACTGGATTCATTTGGTCGGTGGGAATTCAAGTTCTGGAGAATGGGGACAATCATCTTTGCCTTGATATTGAACTGATTCACAAATTCAATCAGACATTCTGACAAACCCTCTTGGCGATCTCTCACATCGGCGATCGCTCTAACCCGACCATTCGCATAAAGTTGTTGATATTCAGCAGGAAATACTTCTTCAGGAAACTCTAAATCTAAAATTTGGGGATAATCGGGTAGAACAGCTTCCGTAATCGCTCGCCCTGTGCCATCGGGGGAAATTTGATAAATCAGCACTCGGTCAGCTTGGAGAATTCGTTGTACCTCAGTTACTGTCGCTCTTAAAATCTCCTTAAATTGTAAAGACTGCCTAATTTTAAAAGTAACTTCAGCAAAAAGTTTTACCCATTGCCTCTGACGAAATAGCTCAGCTTGCTCATGATTTTTGAGCATATGCTGATTTTTTATGGCGATTTTCTGTTTTTTTTTGCGAGGTTTGGAACTCTTATTTTTAGGCATAGATTAATTTTATGCTTACATCGCTCTGCATTCAAGATTCATAGCGTTTTTCAACCAAGGTGCATAGCTTTGTTTCCCCGTCATAGGCGGGGAAACAAAGCTCGCTAGACTGGTAAATGCTATAGCAGTAAAGTTCTTTATTTAAGTAATTAGGTGATGGAGTCAAATAACATGGCAGTCATATAACGTTCTGCCCATACTTCACCAAAGGACTTTTCAAGGACTCGACGGGTTTTATCATTTTGTTGTTGTTTGGTGCAGTAATATTGCTGACCTGCGATCGCACTGGCAACATCCACATCAGAAGTTAGCGCCTCTAAAGTAGTAGCAATTTGGCAATGAATCGTCAAAAATTCTTGTACCCTTTGCAAAAAAGCCTGTTCCTCTTCAACTCCATCAGGGCGAATAAATAAACAAAATTCCGAAAAAATATCTGCCCATTCAGGTAATGCACGGGGCTGTGAAAACTCGATATTTTTTAAATTGGCTAGTTGCTCTTGATATTTAGTCGGTAAAGATTTTTCGCGATTGCTAGGTGACAGATCCGCGATCGCTGCACTAATCATTCCCCCACGTCCGCCGACAATATCTGCCCCAAAGATTGGCAAAGCATACTCAGGGTTGGGAAACATAACGCAATGCAAAATATCCAAACCATTCCCCACTTGAGCGAGTTCAAGATGTAATTTGCGAAATTGCTTAGTTTGGTAGCAAAGATTTTCAATGATTAACTTCTCTCCCTCTAGCTGCCCTTCGATGTAGCCTAAATCTTTAGGTATGAGATATGGCTCTAGATCTAAATGGGTTTGCCATGTTTCTTCAATACAATTTGCCAACTTTTGAATTAAATGATGTTGACGGGTTCGCACAGATGTTGACATAAACTTTTTAAGTACAAATTATTAACTGATTTTACCCACTCCTTCCAGTTTCATCCGTCCTGCTATTCTGGACTGTGATGCTGCTCTAATCGCTGCTTTACTTCGGTGATCGTCGTTGCACTAACGTTCTGGAATTTTTACCTTGGCTTTTTCGCGCCGAGCTTTCATCTTCACCTTCGTCGTGTCGGGCAAATAGACACACTGTCTCTCATCGGAGTTATGCGATAACTCCCTTGAAATCGTACTTTTGTTTCGATTCAAGCGGCGACCGATTTCTGACATCGATAATTTGTCTGTCACCCGCAGTTTATACAGTTCGCTTCTTTCTGTTGTGCTAAGATGCTTAAAGCTCATGGGGATATCCTATTATTGTGATTCATTTCAAAATATCCTTATGACTCCCTTTATGCAAAGATCTCTAGGCGTTGCATTTCATCCTTGAATTGGCGCTATTTAGCATTAATGCCTAGTTTTACATTGATTTAAAACATAAAATTTTAACAAATAACTTTAGCGATCACCTCTTCGACAATATCTGCTGCCAACTTAACACCACCAGATTTTTGGATGGCTAACTGCATTTTGCGTGCATTATCTCGATATTTCGGTTCCTTCAACACTGTTTGCACTGCCTTTTGTAGTTTCGCAACCGTCAACTTTTTTACAGGAATGACTACACCAGTCTCCGTCCAAGCAATACGTGCTGCTACTCCTGGTTGGTCATTAGCGATCGGAATAGCAACCATCGGTACTCCATAGCTCAAAGACTCTAATGTTGTATTTAGCCCTGCATGGGTGATAGTCAGTTGAGCCTTCTGCAAGAGTTCCAATTGTGGTGCGTATTTAACTACAATTGGATTACCCGTAAATGGGGGGAGGTTTTCGGGATCAGCTGAGCCTCCTAAGGAAATTACCAATTGAGCATCTAAATCTTGACAGGCTTCGGCAATTTGATGAAATACCTCTAGCAATCGATTTTGGATCGTTCCCATTGATGCGTAAATTAATGGCTTTCCATTCAATTTATCATAGGGAAAATTGATGACAGATCGGCTCTCTAAACTATGTAAAGGACCTGTAAAATGGAAATGAGGCGGTAGATTCTGACGTGGAAATTCAAATTCTTTGGGCTGGCGACAAATCTGTGCTATGGGAGAATATGCATCATTAGGATGGTTAAAAGGTGCTAAGTTTAGCGATCGTCTATATTGAGTAACTGTATCTGAAATCGGTTTGATTAAACGATCAAGTAACTTATAGCCTAGTTGATTTCTCAACTTTGCAAAGTAACTAGGTGAATAGTTCCAGCCAAAATTAAAGGGAGGCACAGAATTATCACGGTTTAGCACAATCGCACTAGTAAAACTAATAAAAGGGATACCAAGGTATTCGGCAACACTAGAAGCGCCAAAGGAAGCCTGATCAATTAACAGTAAGTCAACTTGAGCTTCGCGAACTGCGGTCAGTCCATCTTCCATCATGATTTTTGCGCTTTCTGTAAATAACTGAATAGAGTAACGAAAGGCATCTGAACCACTTAACTCACCCATCCTAACTAAGATTGAAGGAGTAAAACCAAGGGGGCGTAATGTCTCTGCAAATGGTTTAAAATTCAAACCTGCAACTTCAGTTTTTTCTTTGGCATCTAATAAACCAATTAGAGTTACTTGATGCCCTCTCTTTTTAAGTTCACACCCAAGGGGCAATATTGTATTAAGATGTCCCGTTGCTGGTACGCAAATAATGCCAATGTGTGCCATAAATTGATTATTTGTAATTATTTGGAGATAAATAGAGTCAAATTAAATTATTTTTTGAATATACCATAATACTTAATAATTCGGATAAAAACGGCTCTTCTGGGTTCATGGGGATAAGCAAAGCTACTAGTATCCAAAAGCCTTTCTGAGCAAGAGTTATAGGTGTATCATGTCGCCAGCAATTGTATCGCATTTATACCATTTCCCCCTCAAACCCAGAAGAGCCATAAAAACTACAAATTCTAAGCTATAGCGGTTTTCAAATGAGTGTGTACTCATTTGAAAACAAAAAATCAGTCCCATTAAGAGTTTTGAGTTTTCATTTTGCCGTAGGCAAAATGAAAACCGCTATACGGATTGTGAAAGCTTTTGACGACTTTATATTTTGATTAGTTCTGAACCGTTAATGGATTTGCGAACGTGAATTTGGGTGGGCAATCGCTCGGCTAAGGATTGGATATGAGTGATCACACCGATTAAGCGATCCTGTTGGCGTAGAGATTCGAGGATTTGGGTAACGCTTTCAAGGGTTTCACTGTCGAGTGTGCCGAAACCTTCATCAAGGAAAAGGCTACCCAGTTCGATACCCATCGATAATTTTTCTGATAGCGCCAGTGCCATTGAGAGGGAAGCCGCAAAGGTCTCACCACCAGAGAGGGTGCGGACACGACGCTTTTCGCCACCATTCCAATTGTCTGCTACCCAATAATCACCATTTTCGATTTGGAGGATATAGCGATCTTCTGAAAGTTGTTGCAAGAGAACTGAGGCACGGTTCACGAGTTCCTGTTGCAGACTGTCGAGAATATATTCCTGAAAGCGATTGGATTGCAGATCTTGGGCGAGGGTGTGATAGGTTTGCTCTTGCGCCTGTAGAGTAAGTTTACGCGCTTCAAGTTCCTGCGATTCTTGGCGTTTTTGGTGGGCTTGCTCTAGCCATGCTTTGATGGATGCGCGATTTTCGCTGGCTAACTGTAACGATTCTGCGGCTTGTTGGGATTTCTCACGCAATTTGGCGATCGCCAGTTCATCGGTGGTTCGCTCGTCAATTGACTCCGCAAACATTTGGAGGCGTGTAGTTAGATCCTGCTCTTGACGCTGATAGTTCTCAATTTGTTGTTGCCATGCGTCCATTTGCGATCGCGTAGTTTGGGCGGCGAGAAACTCTAGCTCGGTAAAGTTAATAGAATTAAGTTCTTGTTGCCAATTAGATTCCTGTTTAGATTGCTCAAAAGTAGCAAAATCATGATTTTCTTGAGCCTTAGTTGCTGATTCCTCTCGTTTAGCAAATATTTCGCGGGCTTGTTGATATTTGGTTTCGATGGCTTTGAGGCGATCGCTAAGTTCCTGCTTTGCCTGCAAAATACTTTGGCGCAAGGATTCATAACTATTGCCATTGGTAGTCTCAAGCAAATGTTGCGAAATTGCCTGTAGCTGTGACTCTCTGAGGACTTTTTCCTGTGATGATTTATCAAATTCTGTTTGGGCTAATTGCAGGTTGTCTTGACTAGCTTTAAGTCTATTTTCATTGTTTTGCAAAGAGATAGCGATTTCCTGTTGTTCGCCACTTAGCTTGAGATAAGCCGATTCTTGATCTTCAAGTACTTGGCGATCGCGAAGAATATCGACCATTTGCCAATCAGACTTAAGAACTTGATCGATTTGTTTTTGCAGTTTTGCAAGTTGTGATTCTAAATCATCAATTTCCTGAGTTTGACTCTGTAATTGTTGCTGCGAAGCTTCGAGACTAGCCTCAATTTTTGCCTTGTCCTGTAATAATTTCGCTAACTGACGCTCAGTGATTTCTCTCTGTTTTATCAATCTTGTCGTATCAATTAATTCTAATTCTGGAAGTTCAGGCAATCCCTCTAAACTATAGAGATGATTACAAACGGGACAATTGTCACCATCATGCAATTCAGCACGTAAAGCGTTAGCGTGACTAGTTTGCAGGGCTTGCAGATTAGAAGATTCTGCTTCCTTGAGCGCATTACTCGCAATTTGGAAATCACTTTCAGCCTTAGCGATCGCCTGTTGTACTTTTTCAAGTTGCTGCGTGAATTTCTGGATTTCTGTTTGGAACTGGGTTGATTTTTGTTGCTGCTTAGTGAGGTTCTCATTCAGAATTTGCCACTGCGTAAGCGGTTCAGCAACTTGACGCAATTGTTCGAGTCTAGCGGGATCGTATTGCGAATTTTTAAGAGCAGTTTCAAGGTTTTCTAGATTTTGCCTAATGGTTTGCAAGTCTGACTCGGCATGAGTTACAGCCTGATGTGCCTTTTGGAGAACCTGCGATCGCTCTTGCAAATTTTGCTCTGCACGCTTTAACTCAGCTTGAGATTGTTGTTGCTGTGTATGCAAAGATTCCGCCAGAGCAAGATTGCGCTCTTGAGACTCGATCTGACTTTGGACAGTGCTTTGTTCTATGCGTGATTTTTCATAGGCTTGTTGCTGCTGATCGAGATCCAGCCTCGAAATTTCTAACTGTTTCTTAGCGTTTGAAAGATCAACAATCGCATGTTCCACACGCTTACGCACAGTCTGGAGAACTGTCCAAGTTCCCATAATTGAATTTGCTAATTGAGCATTTCGCAATTGATTTTCTAAAACTTTGATTTGCGATGCATCCTGTTGTAATTGCACTAATTTTAGAGAAAGCTGTCGATATTGCTGGATTTGAGCAAAGAGTCTTTCTTCAGCTTCTAAGATTTTCTGACTTTGTTTTGCTTCCAGTTCCAAGTCAGGGATTAAAATTTCCAGATTCTCTAATTCTAATTGTTGAGATTCTACTTCCTCCTGAGTTGGTGCTTGCATCCCTTCAAGGACTTTATCTAAACCCTCACGCTCGGCTTTAAAACGACTAGTGCGATCGCTTGCCTCTTTACGCATCTGCTCAAAGATTTGAAAGCCAGCTAACTGTCGCAAAATCTCACGCCGTTTCGCAGCCTCACCTTTAAGAAATTCATCAAACTGTCCCTGCGGCAAAATGATCACACGGGTAAAAGTCTCGAAATCCATGCCAACGATTTCTTCTACTTTTTGAGTGCGATCGCATCTTTCCCATTCCCCATCAATTAATTGATCAAACAGAAATTTCTTCTCATCGGTTTTGCCACGATTACGCCAAGTTCGTAATACCCGATATTCTATTTGGCGCATCTCGAAACGAAATTCTACTTTTAACTGGGTCGCTCCTTGGCTGACTAACTCTTTGGATGAATTGGGCTTATTTGCCACCTTGTCATACAGCGCAAAGGTAATCGCATCCAGTAGCGAAGTTTTGCCTGCACCTGTTGCGCCCGTTATTGCAAACAAGTCAAGGCTTGTAAAATCTAGTACTTGACGAGTACGGAAACTAGTAAATCCTTCGACAATTAGCTCAATTGGACGCATGGTATTTGTATGAATTATGTTGAGTTAAGGTTTGATTGAACTTTTTGATTGTGGCGATCTCATTTATAACTGATGTTACGTGGAAGGAATAGATAGTTTTTGGAGAAGAGAGAAACTAGCCCTAATAGCCTTGAAGTAATGTTTAGACTTAAGAGCAAAATGGTTGAGTTTGGTTTTGATCCGAATGCGCTCTCACTTAACAAAAGCAAAAAAGCAAGCAAAGATGTGTTTTTTGTGAATATGAGCAATCCCAGTTTGGGATTTAGCAATAACAAGATTAGATTTCAAAGACTTGTGAAATTCTTCAAATTGCCATCGTTTTTGATAGATTGTGTTGATGTCAGCGGCGCTTAAGTCGAGATTACTTCAAGCTACAGCAGTTTTCGATCAAACGAACCACAAGATATTTCCTGAAAGGATTGCTTTACAAGCTTTTTAGAAAAATATCTTGGTTTGATTTTGAGCGCAAAGCGCTGTAAATACAAGATTCCAGTAGACTGATTTTTGTTTCTAAAAACTTGCTTGGTAAAAGAGATAGGAAAATCTAGTCCCTTCAAAAATACTTTGCAACAAGAATCTGGGCTTAACTCAATTGCCTCGTAATTAACGAAATGTTCCTGAAGTTTATCGTCTAGACAGCTTGACAGCTTATTTGGAGCGTCTCCAAGCCACATGCCACATATCCTTCTTATCTGCCGAAATCTGCCCGTTATGTAGTCGTTGATGTCTTCTACAGCAAAATCAAGTGAGTCAATGGGTTCATGGATTTGCATCTGGATGTGATTAGCAAATTACGATGTGATGCTAATTTGCGTTATGTCTATTCAATCAAAGCTTTATCATCGGGCAGACTTGTCTTGGTGCAATGGGTGAAGAATGACAAACCGAGAGAATCCACACCAAGATTTTTCTTGATGCCATCCCTAGCTCTGTAGTAGTAGAAACCTTTGGAATCAGCGCTTGCATTACAAGTGTTTTTGGTTGCGTGTGAATCGACGATGATTAAGGTTGTCCACTTTGGCTTTTTTTCGGCTTGTGCTCTCCCCTGCTCGAGCAATGCCTTCATGGTTTCTCTACTCCATCTAATATTTGCTGTTTTGTCCACGCTGGTGGACAGGTTCTCTTTTTTCTTCCTTTCCTAAGATACCAAATGGGTTCTATAGTGCTGTCCTAAATAGATTGTGGCTTAAAGCAAAAGGAATCGTAGAATTTAGTAAAAGATCGGTAAAGACAAAACCCGAAAAAATCAAGTTAGTATTATTGGCTGTAACTAGTTAGACTAATTGTCATACAGCTCTTTATGCTTACTTAAAACCCAGAAATATTTTTGAAAGTGGCGTTGCACGCCATTTTCAAAAATATTTCTGTACTAATCAAAGCATCAATAGGCTGTAATGCTCATTAGCAGCAATAATTTAGTTTTTAGCCTCCCAAATAAATGTATTGTTTTAAGTGCTAGAAAGATTTAGTATGCCGTCCCGCACTACTGAATCCTTCTAGCCAAAAATTAAGACTGTTGATCAAAGTTTTTTAGCGCTTTTTATCAAGGTCTCATAAAGACAACTCACAGTATATAAAATTGTACAAAAGGATATAGCGATTGATATGGGGCGATTAGGAGTTTTACTGCTGAACCTCGGCGGACCAGACAAATTAGAGGATGTCCGTCCATTTTTGTATAACTTATTTTCTGACCCAGAAATTATTCGCTTGCCATCGCCATTATTGCAAGCTCCTTTAGCATGGCTCACTTCTAACCTACGCGCCAAGCAATCTCAGCAAAACTATAAAAAAATTGGTGGTGGCTCTCCTTTACGCCGCATTACGGAGGAACAAGCGCAAGCTCTGCGATTGCAGCTTGTTCAAGATGGGCTTGATGTTCAAGTTTATGTGGGAATGCGTTATTGGCATCCATTTACAGAGGAGGCGATCGCCCAAATTAAACGCGACAAAATCGAAGAATTAGTAATCTTGCCGCTATACCCACAGTTTTCGATTAGTACCACAGGTTCCAGCTTTCGCTTACTTGATCGCATCTGGAAAAACGATCCCGAATTGCAAAAAATCAAATATACTGTTATTCCCTCTTGGTATGAAAATTCAGCCTATTTGCAGGCAATGGCAAACTTGATCGCCACCAAACTCGATCAGGTCAAAGATCCTAGCCAAGCCTATGTCTTTTTTAGTGCTCATGGTGTGCCAGTTAGTTATATCGAAGAAGCAGGTGATCCTTACCAAAAAGAAATAGAGGCTTGTGCAGCGCTAATTATGCAAAAGCTAAATCGACCAAATCCTTACAAATTGGCATACCAAAGTCGTGTCGGTCCCGTTGAATGGTTGCAGCCCTACACTGATGTTGCGATCGAAGAATTGGCTACACAGGGTATTAAAGAGCTAGTAGTAGTACCAATCAGTTTTGTATCAGAGCATATCGAAACCCTCGAAGAAATCGATATGGAATATCGTGAAATCGCTGAACAAGCAGGCATTGAGACCTTTGCGCGTGTACCTGCGCCTGATACTGACCCCACATTTATCCAAGCCTTAGCCGATGTGGTGATTAAAGCTTTAAGCGATCGCCAGATACCATTCTCCGCAACCATTCAACCTCAAAAAAACACCAAACTATATCCTCAAGAGCGTTGGGAATGGGGCATGACCCCTTCTGCTGAAGTATGGAATGGGCGCTTAGCGATGATTGGCTTTCTCATCCTGCTACTAGAGCTATGGCTAGGACGTGGTCAAATTTTACAATAAATGCACATAACAACACACAAATTTTATTAAGTAGATTAATTAGCGAGCCTAATATTCATACTTGTGATATACAATTTTACATTATACCTAGGTATAATTAGGCTCCAATACGCGAATTATTTCCTATTAATGTATTAATCACCAACCAATTGTAAAGAAATGTTTAAGAAAATCAATAAGCTTTTAAGAATATTGATATTTCGGATAGAGACGGCAGATCTGTAAAGATTTATAATGATTTTATGGGGAAATTGATACTTAACCATTTTTTAAACATCGACTGATCCCTTGCTACTAGGCAAGATTCAGAGTTTGATTACTATATCTTTTGAAAGCGGGGATCGCCTATATAGTAATGATCCCCGTTTTTTGTGCTTATAATCATCACATGGTTTATTCTAATTTCAAAAATTATTCGATGACATAATTATCTGAAAATAAATTCTCCAATAAACCAAACTTTTAGCAAATTTGTCTTTTATTGAAATCTGCAACCCATCTCATTAACTTTCTAGTTTCTCTAAAAATCAAATTGTTAAAGTAGTGGTTCCCTGTCAATCGCTAAATAAGTTAACAAGATGATATAGGGCTATTAGGCTCATTCCCCAAGCCTTAAAAGTGTTTATATTTTTTTAATAAACAAGAATTTAAACTACTATTACCTCCAAGGAGCTACTCAAAATGATTGAATCTATTCGCTGCCCCAATTGTGGTTCGATCGCTGAGCGTCACCATCTCCCATACCTTACCCAAGTGAAAACCCAATGTGATGATTGTGACTATTTATTAATAATGTGCACTCGCAGTGGTCATGTACTTGAGTCCTATGCCCCTGGTTTACCATCACGTCCAGAGGTACTTAAGCCAATTGCTACACGCTTAACACCTCTACCCCAAAGACAAGCTAAGACCTCTCGAACTAGAGATGTTGCTGTTTTTCACATTTAAGTTACAACATGGGGAAGTTTTGATTTAGATGCAATTACTTACTAATAAACAATGGCTCTCTTAGATGCGATGCACCACTTCATCAAATCTGAGAGAGTCAAAATTTTGATTAGCACTATCGGTGATTTTGCGTATATCCATAAGATCCTTTACAACTTCATTGGATATTCTCCTGAAATAAGCAGTCCAAAAAAAGTTAAAATTCAAAAGCCTTGATTCATCGACTACTAACAACAGCGACAATCAATGAGACAAAGCATAATCGGGATTTGAAGTGCACCAAATCAGAGCCAATTATTACCAAATACCGATTACCAAGCACCAATTATCAACAACTGTTCATTAAGAAACTGAAACATGGCTCCAATCGCCAAACTACTGATTGCCAATCGAGGTGAAATTGCTCTCCGAATTATTCGGACTTGCGAAGAGCTAGGAATTCCCACCGTTGCTGTTTATTCCGATGTTGATCGCAATTCGTTGCATGTACAGCTAGCCCACGAAGCGGTCTGCATTGGCGATTCTCCAAGCAGCAAAAGCTATCTTAATATCCCGAATATCATTTCGGCAGCCTTGACACACAATGCTACAGCCATTCATCCTGGCTATGGATTCTTGTCAGAAAATGCTCGATTTGCAGAAATCTGTGCCGATCACAACTTATTGTTTGTTGGTCCCAGCCCCAACTCGATTCGCTCAATGGGTGACAAGTCTACTGCCAAAAAGACAATGCAGAAGGCTGGTGTGCCAACTATTCCAGGGAGTGAAGGTTTAATTGAGTCAGAGGAGCAAGCCGAAAAAATTGCCCATGATATCGGTTTTCCTGTGATGATCAAAGCTACGGCAGGTGGTGGCGGTCGTGGTATGCGTCTGGTTCACAATCCTGATGATTTACTACGTTTACTAAGGGCTGCTCAAGGTGAAGCGGAGGCGGCTTTTGGTAATGGTGGTGTATATATCGAAAAAGTGATCGAAGATCCTCGCCATATTGAGATCCAAATCTTGGCTGATATGCATGGAAACGTGGTGCATTTGGGTGAGAGGGACTGCTCGATCCAGCGTCGTCACCAAAAGTTATTAGAGGAAGCGCCTAGTAGTGCTGTCAATCCAAAGTTACGCGAAAAAATGGGCGATGCGGCGGTAAAGGCTGCCAAAGCAATTAATTACGTGGGTGTGGGTACGGTTGAGTTTTTGCTAGATAAATATGGCAAGTTTTATTTCATGGAGATGAATACTCGGATTCAAGTTGAGCATCCTGTGACGGAGATGATTACAGGTATTGACTTGATTGCCGAACAGTTGCGGGTTGCCCAAGGCGACAAGCTGCGATTCCATCAAAAGGATATAGAGATCCGCGGTCATGCGATCGAATGTCGAATCAATGCTGAAGACCCCGATCATAACTTCCGTCCCAACCCTGGGCGCATTAGTGGATATTTACCCCCAGGAGGACCGGGTGTCCGCATGGATTCCCATGTTTACACTGATTATGTGATTCCACCATATTATGATTCGCTAATTGCAAAGTTAATTGTCTGGGGTAGCGATCGCCCTGCGGCGATTTTACGGATGAAGCGTGCTTTGCGTGAATGTGCAATTACGGGTGTGCCGACCACGATCCCTTTCCATCAAAAGGTATTAGATGACGAAGAATTTGGTCAGGGGCATGTTTACACCAACTATGTCCCATTGCTACAAGCTAGACTCGAAGAGCAAAAATAAATAAGAACACAAAATATAAAGCACCTGATCGGGTGCTTTATATTTTGTGCATTACTTAGCATCTTATGTGACAGTTCACGCTTGAGATCTGCGCGTGTTAGCATAAATAAGCTGGGTGTAATTGGGTATTTTTGTTAATGCTAGCCCATCATCGCCTTAGACCGAATCATTCAGACAAACAGCACAGAAGCTCAGAAGAAATGACCAATTTGTTTTCCCTCCTTGCCGAATCCGATCCTCTTGTCGCAAGCTTTATCGGTAAAGAAATCGAGAGACAGCGCAATAATATCGAACTCATTGCTAGTGAAAATTTTACCTCCCTTGCAGTGATGGCGGCGCAGGGATCAGTTTTGACCAATAAGTATGCCGAAGGTTTGCCCTCCAAACGATATTACGGTGGTTGTGAATTTGTCGATGAGATCGAGTCGATCGCAATCGATCGTATTAAAGAATTATTTGACGCTGCCCACGCAAACGTTCAGCCCCACTCTGGCGCACAGGCTAACTTTGCTGTATTTCTTACCCTACTCAAACCAGGGGATACCTTTTTGGGGATGGACTTGTCCCATGGTGGACATTTAACTCATGGCTCACCTGTGAACGTCTCAGGGTTGTGGTTTAACAAAGTCCATTACGGCTTAAATAAAGAAACTGAGCAGCTAGATTTTGATTTGATTCGAGATTTGGCATTGCAACACAAACCCAAATTAATCATCTGTGGTTATTCCGCCTATCCTCGGATTATTGATTTTGCGAAATTTAGAGCGATCGCTGATGAAGTCGGTGCATACCTTATGGCAGATATTGCCCATATTGCAGGGCTGGTTGCTTCTGGTCATCACCCTAGCCCCATCCCTTACTGCGATGTCGTCACCACTACTACCCACAAAACTTTGCGCGGTCCTCGTGGCGGCTTGATCATGACTCGCGATGCTGCTCTCGGCAAAAAGTTTGATAAATCAGTTTTCCCTGGATCACAAGGTGGTCCCCTCGAACATGTGATTGCAGCGAAAGCGGTTGCATTTGGTGAAGCATTGCGTCCTGAGTTCAAAACTTACTGCGGACAAGTAATTGCTAATTCCCAAGCCATTGCAGCCCAATTACAAGAACGTGGTTTGAAACTAGTTTCTAATGGAACTGACAACCACCTGCTGTTAGTCGATCTCCGTTCAATTGGCATGACTGGTAAGGTAGCTGACCTATTAGTAAGCGGTATCAATATCACTGCTAATAAAAACACAGTTCCGTTTGATCCCGAATCACCTTTTGTTACTAGCGGTTTGCGTCTTGGCTCGCCTGCCATGACCTCTCGTGGTCTCAAGGAAGCTGACTTCCGCGAAATTGCCAATATTATCGCCGATCGCTTACTCAATCCTGAAAGTGATGCTGTCCAATCGGATTGCATCGCGAGAGTACAAGCACTATGCGATCGTTTCCCTCTCTATCCTGAATTGGATTACCCCACAATTGCTGCTAAAGAACCTGCCCTAGCAGTTTAAAGTCAAATAAAAAAAGCTAGGGGGCTTTGCCCCCTAGCTTTTTTTATTTGTATCTAAAGGTGTAGGTTGTAACTCCAACTCAAAACATTCAATCCTGTATGATCTGTTTGAGCGTTATTTTAAAAAACTTTACAAATCTTTCATACTCAGGAGTATCTAGTCATGGCTAAAGTAAAAATTGCTAGCACTAAAGATGTCAGTGCTGACAAGGTATTAAAAACTAGTGCTAATGGTCAATCAGTGATCGTGGCAAAAGTTGGTGACAAACATTGCGCGATCGCCAACAAATGTCCTCACTTTGGACTACCTTTAGCCAAGGGTAAATTTGAAAATGGTGTCATTACTTGTCCTTTTCATGGCTCTAAGTTCGAGATCTGCACTGGTAAAAATGTCGAGTGGGTAGATTCTGTTGTTGGTATTCCCTTACCTGATTTTGCCAAGAAGATTGTTTCGATGGGCAAAGTTTCCACTGATATCGCCAACTTTGCTGTCACCCAGGAAGGTGAAGACCTATTCATCGATGCTTAATCGCAAGGTGTTTGCCTGCTTTCGGTGGACAAACTCCTTGCTTAAAAATGCTACCTTGAATTAGGGCTATCAGTATTTTGAACATGGGCGACGCTAAGCGTCGCCCATATTTGTCTCAAATGCTTGCTAGCAAGGCTTTTGCCAAAATAAAGTAGTATGGATATATTATGGCGCGATCGCAATTTCAAAACCTTCAAAACTATCTCCGTCCTTACTGGAGTGACTTAGCTATTGGCACAGTTGCCCTACTACTGGCAAATGTTCTGGGTACATATATTCCTTCGCTAATAAGGGGTGCAGTTGACGATCTTAGCAAGATTAAAGCTGGTGATTTTCATCACCTAATTAACTACGTCTGGCTGATTGCAGGGTTATCATCATTGATGTGGATTATCCGCATGGTCTCCCGAATCTGGATCTTTGGTATTGGTCGCAAAATTGAGTTTAGTCTCAAGCAGCAAATTTTCCAGCATTTACTCAAGCTACCCCCAAGCTACTTTGCCAATAATTCCGCAGGGGAAACGATCAGTATTGTCACTAGTGATGTCGAAAATATTCGTCGTCTGACGGGATTTGCATTACTGAGTATTATCAACTCTGTGTTTGTCTATGGTCTGACCCTGCCTGCAATGGTGGCAATTGATCCTTTACTAACTTTGCTATCAATTTCGGTTTATCCAATTATGTTAGCGATCGTACAGCGCTTTAGTGGTCAGCTACGCGATGAGCAGTTAGATGTGCAGGAAGAGTTATCGAAGGTCAGTTCATTGCTCCAAGAAGATCTCAACGGTATGGCACTAATCAAAACCTATGCACAGGAACAGAATGAACGGGATGCCTTTGGTAAGCTGAATGACCGCTTGCTCAAAGCCAACTTACGCATGGCGCGAAGTCGTAATATTTTATTTCCATTACTCGGTGGCATCGCCAGTATCAGTTTTTTAGTGTTGATTTGGTTTGGCGGCGAAAAGCTCGCTAATCCTGCTAATACTACTTTTAAAATTGGTGATTTACTAACATTAATAATTTATGTAGAACGATTAATCTTCCCAACAGCAATTTTGGGCTTTGTGATGGTGACTTATCAACGAGGAATCGTGAGCATTAATCGTATTCAAGGTATTCTCGATATCCCGCCTGCAATCATTGATCCACCCGATGCGATCGCCTTAAGTAAAGAGCAAATTATAGGAAAAATTGAAGTAAGGAATCTATGTTTTACCTATCCTAAAGCTAATCAGCCTGCCCTGAATCATGTTAGCTTTACGATTCATCAAGGTGAAACCGTTGCAATTTTAGGAACGGTGGGTTCTGGAAAATCGACATTAGCCAGTGCCTTGATGCGTTTAGTGGAAGTTCCATCGGATCAAATTTTTATCGATGGTGTCGATATAACCAAAATGCGGATTGAAGCCCTGCGATCGATCATTTCCTTTGTACCGCAAGACAGTTTCCTGTTCAGCGCCACCATGCGCGACAACATCCGTTATGGTAAACCTCAAGCCTACGATCATGAAGTGGAGAACTTTGCTAATCAAGCCCGTATTGAACAGGAGATTTTAAAGTTCCCTAAGCAATACGATACGCTTGTCGGTGAACGCGGTATTACCCTATCTGGTGGTCAAAGACAGCGCACTGCTCTAGCTAGAGCCTTGCTAGTGGATACGCCAATTTTGGTACTCGATGATGCTCTTTCCAGTGTTGACAATCAAACAGCTACAGGAATTTTAAGTAATTTGCCCCGACACAAAACAGTTCTCTTTATTACACATAATCTATCGGCTGCATCAACTTGCGATCGAATCATTTTAATGGATGCAGGTCAAATCGTCCAAGTAGGCAATCATGCTGAATTACTTGCTTCCTCACACCTCTATCAAAAACTTTGGAATCAACATAAACTTGAAGTCTCCCTTCGTTAATAGAGATTTAGGATAAATGTTAACTTGGCAAGCGATCGTATCCCTAGCGACCTTCGTTGGTGTCATATTTTTATTGATTACAGAATGGATACATTTTGTAGTTGCGGCTTTTCTTGGTGCGTTGATCCTGATTGTCACTAACATCATAACTATGCCTGAGGCAATTAGCTATATTGGCAAAAGTCATGGCACATTGGGGCTTTTCTTCGGGGTAATGGTGATGGTACGAGCCTTTGAACCGACGAGGGTCTTCGAGTATCTCGCTACCCAGATGGTAATTCTTGCCAAGGGAAGAGGCGATCGATTGCTATTAGGAATAGTTGCAATTACCACACCGATCTGTGCCGTTTTACCTAATGCCACCACGGTCATGCTACTTGCACCATTAATTCCACCAATGGCACAGGAAATCGGCGTAGATTTTGTACCACTGTTGATTTTGATGGTATTTGTGGCGAATAGCTCAGGTTTGCTTACCATAGTTGGCGATCCCGCTACTTACATTGTTGGTGATGCCATCAATATGAGTTTTGTAGACTATCTCATGAAACTAAGTCTTGGGGGAGCGATCGCTGTTGGTGTGATTGTGGCAATTTTGCCTTTCCTATTTCGCAAAATCTGGAATAAGAAGTTAGCAAATCTTGAACGTCTTCCTCATCCCAAGATTAATCATCCCCGCACTCTGATTGTTGGCGCAATTATCACGACTTTTGTGCTGACATTTTTTGTGATTGGCGAAACTTTGCCAGTACCCGTATCACCTGCAACCGTTGCATTGCTGGGAGCAACGCTCGCTCTTATGCTAGCCCACCATAGCAAGATAGATAATGTAAAACAGATTTTGCAGGATGTTGATTGGAGTACCTTGATTTTCTTTATGTGCATTTTTGTGCTGATTGGCAGCTTAGAGAAAACAGGTGTAATTGCTAGTATGTCTGGAGTTTTAGCAATCGTATTAGGGAAAAATATTGCCCTTGGTTCTATCTCTTTAATCTTTTTTGTAGGATTAATTTCTAGTGTAGTTCCAAATATCCCCCTTGTGGTGGCGATGGTTCCATTGCTCAAACAATATGTTGTTAATGTTGGTTTAGCTAGCCCTGAAGTACTTGCAACCGATTTCACAGGACAATTTCCTAATGCGGTATTACCACTTTTCTATGCCATGATGTACGGCGCAACTTTGGGAGGCAATGGTACTTTAGTTGGTGCTTCGTCCAATATTGTTGCGGCGGGAATTGCCGAACAACATGGCAAACGCATTTCCTTTAAAGTGTTTTTGCGCTATGGCATTCCTGTCATGGTTTTGCAATTGGTTGCTGCAACAATCTATGTCGTGCTCAGATTTTTGATCGTTTAATACTTTTTTGCTCAGCTAGCTTACACCGAGGGCTGAGCGAAGTCGAAGTTCTTCTAAAAGTTATTTAAAACAGTTATAAATAGGACTTACGAAAAATAACCAAGAACTCAAGTTCTTGACTCAAAGCTAAAGTCAGCTAAAGCGGACTCAAGAACGTCTGTAATCAAACCGTTTTAAAGGGTTTAAGTTTTCATCCCGTAATTTATTACATGGATATTGCATAAGTCCTAATTAAAGTTAAAACTAAGGTTTAGGTAGTTCCCAAATATTAATACTTTTATCTTGACTACTACTAATTAGTTTCTGATTGTCTGGAGTAATGACTAGAGATGTCACCAGATCGGTGTGACCAATCAAATCCCAAATCAGAGACTTAGTTTTGAGATTCCATAGGTGAATCGAATCAGGATTGTCTTTGCCTCCACTGATCAAATAATTACCATCACTAGTAATTGCGATCGCTCCAATGACTTCCTTATGCCCAGTGAGCATAAACAACTGATTTCCTGTAGCGATATCCCAAACTCGAATCGATTTATCACTACTACCACTGATAATATGCTTACCGTCAGGTGTAATTAATACACAGGTCACCCCTGCCAAATGCCCTGAAAGAGTTTTTACAGGTTCTCCCGTTTTGGTATCCCAAATCTTTAAGGTCTTATCTCGACTAGCACTCACTATTTGCTTACCATCAGGTGAAATCGCAATTCCCCAAATTTTGTCAGTGTGACCTTTGAGCGATCGCAGTAATTTACTTGTCGAAAGTTGCCAAACATTTACCGTATTGTCATAGCTACCGCTAACCAAGAGATCGCTAGCAGGTGCGATCGCTAAATTATTAACAAGATTGGTATGACCTCTCAATGTCTTAACAACCTTGCCTGATGCTATATCAATAATTTTTATATTTTTATCCTGACCTGCGGTGATGATCTGTCGATCAGAGAGAAATGTAACAGCGCGAACCCATCCGCCTTGATCTTTAATTTCAAGAATTGGATTAGTACCTACTTCTAATTCCCAAAACTTTACCGTGCCATCATCACTAGCACTGGCAATGGTTTTACCATCAGGACTCAAAGCCAAATTTTGAATACTATCTACATGTCCTTGCAGGAATCGTATTGGGGTCAAGCGTTTTTTTTGCAAATTAGGAAGTTGGAAGTTAATCTCATCAAAGCTACCTAATGCTGACACCTTAATTGCTGTCCCAATCCCTAAACCAAAGGTTGCTGCTACCACAATAGATACCACCAACAAAATTGGCGAAGTTGGTTTATGGGTTGAGTCTTTGATTGCTTTTTGAATTGATTTACGTTTAGCGCTAGTCTTAGCATTTGGAGCAAGTTTTTCCAAATTTTCTATCTCTTTGAGGATCTTTAAGATAGCTTCACAGTTCATAGGGCGATCGCTGGGCTTACGTGCTATCAATGCATCAATAAGATCCGCAAATTCTTCGGAAATTTCTGGAGCATATGAGTGCCACTCAAAAACATCGCGATCTGGATTGTAGGTATCTAGAGGATACATAGCCGTTAACAAATGGATCATTGTGCATCCGAGAGCATAAAAATCGGACTGCGGCACAGCAAAGCCTTTTTCTTGTTCGGGGGCTGTATAGCCCAGTGAACAGATACTAGTAACTCCATGAATGCTACCAATTTTGGCAAGATAGGTATGTGTTGCTTCGCGAGCAGTGCCAAAGTCAATGAGGACTAGTTGCCCCGATGGAGACAGCATCACATTCGCAGGTTTAATATCACGGTGCATATATCCTTTGCTATGGACTAGCGCCAGAATTTCTACCAACTGTCGCAACCAGATGATCGCTCTTTTTTGGGCAATCGGTTGACCATGACGTTGATTGATCCATTGTTCGAGATTTATTCCCTCAATTTTTTGCATGATGATCCCATGCAAAATTTGACCATTACTAAGAGTGTGATGAACATAGGACTCGATTTTTGGGATACCCGCATGTTCAATTTGTCCTAGCACTAAAGCTTCCTGTTGAAACAGTGTGACTGCTTTGCTAGCTGCATTCAAATCCTTTTTTAGGACTTTCAGGATTTTAGGTTGTCCAGCAGGATTCTCAACTTCATAGACAACTCCAAAGCCCCCAGAGTCACTTAATAACTTAGTTACCGTATAGCAGCCATCGATTAATAGTTCAGAAGCACATCCTTGACAAATTGGATAATTATCATTGTCGGGATGGTCAGGGATTGGACAATTAGGATTAATACATAGACGCATGGTGTTTTAAAGCGTACTAGTCTAAATTTACTATAATCTCTAGCACAGTCGAATTTATAGTCAGCTTATAAAAGTAAAGAGATTGCTTAGCACCTTGTTACCGAATAATTCATGATCGAATACATCACTACACTTGTTATCAATGCAGCAATCTTTGCCCTGTTTAGTCTTGGACTAAATCTGCAATGGGGTTTCGCAGGATTAGTAAATTTTGGTCATGTTGCCTTTATGACCGTTGGCGCATATACCACCGTGTTACTTAGTCTCAATGGTGTACCTTGGTTTCTTGCCTTTTTGATTGCCGCCGCGATCGCAGGTTTACTCGGTATCATCATTGGCAGTACAGCCCTGAAACTGCGTGAAGACTATCTGGGTATCGTCACTATTGGTGTATCGGAAATGGTGCGCCTATTTGTTAATAATGAAGAATGGCTAACAAAAGGTACAGGTGGCGTACAGGATTTTCCTCTTCCATTTGTCAATATTGTGGCTCGTCAGAACTATTCATTTATTCTGGCTGCTCTATTAATTATTGTCGTGGTGATCGTTTATTGGCGTTTGGAATGGCTTGTGCGATCGCCTTGGGGAAGAGTCCTCAAAGCAATCCGAGAAGACGAGGAAGTAGTTAAGGCTCTAGGCAAAAATGTTTTCTGGTATAAGCTACAAGCATTTGCGATCGGTGGTGCGATCGGTGGTATGGCAGGAGCATTCTACGCTTGGCAGTTAACTACGGTCTACCCCGATAACTTTATTCCCCTGATTACATTCCAAGCATGGACAATCGTAACTATTGGCGGTGCTGGCAATAACCTTGGCGTAATCCTTGGTGCAGCCATTTTTCAGTTTTACAATGCTGTCCCTCGATTTCTTCCTGAACAGATACGTGCTGATGGAGGGAGGTTTGAAGCAATTCAGTTAATTTTAATTGGCTTGACCCTAATTATCCTGATGCTCTGGCGACCACAGGGAATCTTAGGTAATAAAGATGAATTAACTTTAAACAGATAAAAAAAGAGGTTGCTTAGCAACCTCTTTTTTTATCTGTTTAAAACTCAAACAAGTGAAGGCGGCACGAAGTGCCGCCTTCACTTGTTTGGGTTTTATGTCCTAAGCAAAACTTACATTGCTATAGCAGAAGAAATGAGTTTTTAGTATTTGGGAACAGAAGGATCGATTTGATCGCTCCATGCGTTAATACCGCCCTGTACATTGATCCCATCAATGCCAGCTTGCTTGAGAATGCCAAGAGCTTTCATTGATCGCCCACCCATTTTGCAATGCGCGATTAATTTATGCCCATTGAGCAAAGATTTGACCTTCTGCACACCATTACCATTTTCGATTTCTGGCAAAGGTACTAGTACAGTATTGGGGATTCTGCCAATTTCCCATTCATTAGGGTTACGCACATCGATAATCACGTAATCCGACGTACCAGCATCAATGATCTCTTTAAGCTCTTTGACGTTAATTTCGGCGATCGCCTTTTGTGCTTCCTTCTCACTTTCGTTTTGCTGAGGAATACCACAGAACTGTTGATAATCGATCAATTTCTCAATAATAGGACGTACTGGGTTAGGACGTAGCTTGAGTTCGCGGAAAGACATCTTTAAAGCATCATAAAGCAATAAACGTCCACTGAGGGTATTACCTTGTCCGAGAATAATTTTGACAGTTTCCGTCGCTTGGATGACACCAATGATCCCAGGCAAAATTCCCAAAACGCCACCCTCAGCACAGGAAGGTACTAGCCCAGGTGGTGGTGGCTCTGGATAGAGATCGCGATAGTTTGGTCCACCTTCATAATTGAAGACCGTCGCCTGTCCTTCAAAGCGAAAAATTGAGCCGTAAACGTTAGGCTTATTGAGCAATACACAGGCATCATTGACAAGATAGCGTGTGGGGAAGTTATCCGTACCATCAACCACAATGTCGTAGGGAGCCATAATCTCCAGAGCATTTGCCGAGGATAGATGCGTGTTGTAAAGATCAATTTGGCAATAGGGGTTGATCTCCAAGATTCGCGCTTTTGCCGACTCAATCTTAGGTTTACCAACTGTACTAGTGCTGTGAATAATTTGACGTTGCAGGTTAGATGTATCCACCACATCAAAGTCTACGATGCCGATGCGTCCAATCCCTGCGGCAGCGAGATATAACAACAAGGGGGAACCCAATCCACCCGTACCAATACATAGTACGTTGGCAGCCTTGAGTCGTTTTTGTCCTTCTACCCCAACCTCAGGCAAGATCAGGTGACGTGAATAGCGCTCGTAGTCATCTTGGGTAAGTTGAATCGAATTTGGATCTGGGTTGAGCATGATTAAATAAATCGCACTTTTGATTCGTGCAACAGCACGTTAAAAGCATAAGGCGATCGCCTATGCTTATTTTGATATTTATATTGTAGTTTCCTAGTTAACGCTTTGTAGGAATGTTATATCTTTATTGCAGTTCTGCAAACTAGCTAATCTCCGATCTAGTATTTACAAAAGTTGGTAATCCTAAAGAAGTGATGATTTGCTGAACAAATGTGCTGTAGATCATCAACCCCAAATTAGAACTGCAAAATATAGCTGACGGAGCTTATGGACATCCCTTATATCTACTACATTCCTATCTACCCAGACGATGACAACTGCGAAACTTTAATGCACTTATTTATAGGTGAACCAGGTTTAGATACAGAAATCCTCACCTTATTGGAAACTCTCGACAATCGCGAGCATGAGGGTGAAGCAGTGGACTATATCCATGAGCTTGAGAGCAAAATTGGTCTGAAACGTGTTTCGGTCAGATACTTACCCCGCAAACGTGATCGCGCCGTACCAATCATGACCTAAAATCCAAAATCCTGCTTTGTGTGATTTTGAGGTAAGGGGGTGATATCCCCACTTTGGTTAATTTCTGTAAAGTTGAGTCAGCTTGTAAAATTAATTTATAGGTATAAGTTAACGAGAGCACTAATCATGTCTTTTTTTGATTCAGAGATTGTTCAACATGAAGCTCGTAATCTCTTTCAAGATTATCAAGCCTTGACTCAGCTTGGCAGTAGTTATGGCAAGTTCGATCGCGAAGGTAAAATTCTTTTCATTGAAAAGATGGAAGAGATGATGGATCGCTATAAAATTTTTATGAAGCGATTTGAATTGTCTGATGACTTTATGGCACAAATGACTCTGAAGCAGTTGCAAAGTCAATTAGGTAATTTTGGAATCACTCCTCAGCAGATGTTCGATCAAATGAATCTGACCTTAGAAAGAATGAAGGCAGAACTAGAGAATCAACATTAGAGAAGGAAAAAATCTCAGTATATTTTTTACCTTTGGAACTGTGGGCGTGCCATAACTACTACGGCACGTACATTAATATCTCGAGGACGAAGAGTAGCGATCGCTTCGCGGATCGTTGCGCCAGTTGTATAAATGTCATCACATAAAATGACATCTCGATAGTTTGTTTTGATCAATGGAGCTGTAAAAGCTTGCGATAGATTTTCTTCCCGTTCTGTAACGCTTTTCGTTTGCATCTGCGCTTTGGTATCTTTAATCCGTTGGAGTATTTGGGGCTTACAGGGAATTTGAGTCAAGTCACAAAATTGCTTCGCTAAAACTTCTGCTTGGTTAAATCCCCTAGATTTTAATTTATTGACATGGAGGGGAATTGGCACTACTGATATGCATTTGTACCTTTGCACAATTCCTTTTGTAATTGACGATCGCTGCCAAGTATTCGCCATCTTTTCGCCAATTGCTTCCATAATTTCAGGATGGTTGTCATATTTGCACGTAGCGATCGCTCGTTTCAATGCACCATCATAAATTCCCCAACTATAAAGTGGAATCTCTGGAGCAATAGGATTGTCTTTCTGTAAAAATTCTGGTGATTGATAAGCCGTGATTTGGCGATCACAGTCCTTGCATAAAATGCGATCAGCAGGGCGCTTGCATAACGGACAATTTGCTTGCCAAAGAGAGTCTTTAGCAATATTAGTGAAACGCTCAATTTTGAAACTGCTGCCAATCGATTTAAGCCATGCCATAACTTCTTAAATTTTCTTAAATATCAATGATTGCCAAAACCCATTAAATATTAGCGATAGAATACACATTATTGAGGCTTTGAGTAGTACAGAAATATTTTTAAAAGTGGCGCTTCGCGCCACTTTTAAAAATATTTCTGGGTTTTGAGTAAGCGCAAAGCAATCTGTCAGACATATAGAAATCCTACTCAAGGTTTTTGTTTTTCATCTTGCCTACGTCAAAATGAAAGCTGTAATAAATTATGATGATCGCCTATTACCAGATAGTCAGTACAACTAATTTATTCTCTACTAATTTTATTACCTTTTTTATATGCTTGCTCTACTGACTATCGTCTCTTTACAGCGCTTTGTGCAGACTTAAAACCTAGAAGATTTTTGCAACTTAAAGCCTCAACTGGCTGTATGGTGATCAGAAACTCAAAATGCTATGTTAGAAAATCTGCCTTTGTATTCAATTTTAAATTTAACCTTGTAATGTCTAAAAACTATAAAATTACGCTCCTCCCTGGTGATGGCATCGGTCCTGAAATTATGAAAGTGGCGGTAGCGGTACTTCAGGCGATCGCACCTAAATTTGATCTCACCTTTGCCTTTGAGACAGCTTTAATCGGTGGAGCAGCGATCGATGCAACGGGACATCCCCTACCCGATGAAACTTTGCAATTATGTAAAAATAGTGATGCGGTTTTATTGGCGGCTGTGGGGGGCGACAAGTGGGACTCCATGCCATCACATTTACGACCAGAACAAGCATTATTAGGATTACGTGGTGGGATGGAACTATTTGCAAATTTACGTCCTGCCCAGATTTTGCCCCAATTAATTGATGCCTCCACCTTAAAACGCGAAGTTGTCGAAGGCGTAGATATTTTAGTAGTGCGCGAACTCACGGGCGGGATCTATTTTGGTAAACCTAAGGGAATTGTTGCCGATGAAAATGGTGTTCGTCGCGGCTTTAATACAATGGTGTATACCGAGCCAGAAATTGATCGCATTGCTAGAGTTGGTTTTGAATCCGCCCAAAAACGTCGCGGCTCGGTGGTTTCCGTTGATAAGTCCAATGTTTTAGATGTGTCGCAGCTATGGCGCGAGCGTGTAACAGCAATTTCTGCCGACTATCCTGATGTGAAGCTATCACATATGTATGTGGACAATGCTACGATGCAGATTATCCGCAATCCTAAGCAATTTGACGTAATTCTTACCAGTAACCTCTTTGGCGATATTCTCTCCGATGCCGCAGCAATGCTCACGGGTAGTATTGGCATGTTGCCATCAGCAAGCCTTGGTATCGCAGGTAAACCAGGGGTATTTGAACCTGTGCATGGCTCGGCTCCTGACATTGCAGGTAAAGATTTAGCTAACCCATTAGCTCAGGTTTTGAGTGCAGCGATGATGTTGCGTTATGCCTTTAATGAAGGGGTAGCAGCCAATGCGATCGAGACCGCAGTCAATAAAGTTCTTGATTCAGGCAAACGTACAGGGGACATCATGGCAGATGGTTGCGAAAAACTAGGATGTGTCGCCATGGGAGAAGCTCTCCTCGCCGCAATATAAAAAAACAACAGAGGCGGTAAGCATCGCCTCTGTTTAAGGTCGCTCAGTACGAGAGGATTGCTGATCGGTAATCAAAAAACTGCTGGTGGGTTTGGTCAAGATATCTACGTCACTAATTTTTGGGGAGTTCACTAAAGCTGTATCGCGATCTTCCCATCGGCTGCGAATTGGCACTATGTCCACAGATGTCGATAATAAAGACCCAGTACTTACCTGATTGGGTATCAGGGGATTTAGCTCAAAATTATTTTCGTAAGTACGACTACGACTATAAATATTTTGGCGCAATGCAGCAATTCTCTTTGCAATTCGGTCATCAGCATTGGCAGAGATGGCTAATGGCTCACGGATTGAGTTATAGGCTCGTTCAACTCTGGTATAGATCTTTTTGCGATCGCTAATATTTGCCGTTGCCATATAATTAGGTCGTCTTAATCCACCTAGATCCTGTTGAAATCGGGCTTTCATGTCTGCGACCACTTCAGACTCGTCTAATAAAAATGAAACTTTACCATCTTGACCAGAAGTTGAAGATTTAGGGGCATCCTTAGGTTTAGCAGATGGAGATGGGCTAATCTTTGGTAGTTTAATTCCCGCAGGCGATGGATTAACTCCCTCTAGGGCTTGCTTACCAAATCTATAAGCGACAATTCCAGCCACAGAACCTACAATTACCATCGCTAATAGTAGTAGGAGACTATAACTGAACCTAAATTTATTAGGTGATTTTTTTCTCTTACGGAGACTATTTTCTGGCTTTTCGGGGTGAGTCGTTGCCATCACAAACTTGTTTAGCTAAAATTTCCCTTGGGCAACCTACAAGGTAGCTTGCTGATAGCATATAATACTTACGGTGTTAATCACAATATTCCCAAGGTTGGCTGACTGGTAAAGCAAACGACTCATAATCGTTGATATGTCGGTTCGATTCCGACACCTTGGATAAGGCGTACAAGCCACCACAACTAACTTGCATCGTGTAAACACTTACACGGTTAGACGATTTTGGACATATTTAGCTTGTTTTTGACTATCAAATGACTATCAGATTTGCTATGATATTCATAAGCAAACGAGTTGATAGTCAAGATTGTGGACACATCTAAAAATCGTCAAAGCTGGGGTACGGTTAGTGTTGAGTCATTTCGGGAACGACTAAGGCTGAGATTGCCAAGACAGGTATTTGAAGGCAAGCAAAAATACTTAGCTCTTGGACTTGTCGATACTAAGATTAATCGTAAAATTGCAGAGGCTAAGGCTCAAGAGATCGAGTTTGATATTGTTCTTGAGAGATTTGACTACACACTAGACAAATACCGCCCCACCCATTTAAAGCCTGTGACTATCCTTGATAGTCAAACTGCACTAAATCTTGGTGAACTATGGGACAAATATATGGAGTTCAAGAAGCCGATCGCCTCTCCTAGCACTATTGGTAATCAATACGCAGGATTTACCCGTGCGATCGCGCTTTTGCCATCACAAAATTTAAAAGACTCTGTAATGATTCGGGATTGGATCGTTGCTAATAAGCCGCCTAATGCTGCTAAACGATTGATCGTACAACTTAATGCTTGCTGTAAATGGGGCATGAAATCAGGACTAATCACTGAAAACCCATTTTTTGATATGGCATCTGAAATCAAGTTGCCCAAAAATCAACGTGGTGAAGAAAACGACATTACACCTTTCACAAGGGAAGAGCGTGATCTGATTATTGAGGCTTTTGCAAAGCATCCTCACTATCGCTATTACACCAGTTATGTCCAGTTTTGCTTTTTTACAGGTTGCAGACCTAGTGAGGCGATCGGACTGCAATGGAAACACATTGATTTTGATAATAGTGTAGTTAAGTTTAGACAGGCTGTTGTTTTTGGTGAAGGCTATCAACCTACTATCAAGGATGGCTTAAAGACACAAGAAAAGCGCGACTTCCCAATTAACAATCAACTGCGAGAAATTTTGATTACACACAAGCCTGAAGGGGCAAAACCGAATGACTTTGTTTTCTCTGCGAAAGAAGGTGGATTTATTAGAGTTAATAATTTTGCAAATGTGGCATGGCGCAAAGTTTTAGAAAGTTGTGGGCTTGCGTATCGCAAGCCATATCAAACTCGACACTCATTTATTACGTTGTGCCTTGATGCTCATATCGAAGTTAAAGATATAGCTAAGTGGGTTGGGAACTCTCCAGAGATTATTTACCGTCACTATGCTGCTCATTTGCGTAGCCTTGCTGTACCAGAATTATAAATAGGGTTGGTTATGCTGATTTATCCTGCTATTCCTAAAAAAATAGTAACTACTCAGGCTAAAGATTTAATTCAAGCTAAAGATTTAATAATATTTTCCAAGAAGTAATCAAGGAAGAAGTAGGATTTGAAGAATAAAGCCAGAGCGAATCGTAATCGAGATGAAAGAGAGTCCACCAAAGCAAA
>JADBWH010000063.1 GCA_020404105.1 Pseudanabaena sp. M53BS1SP1A06MG
TCTTGGCGCAAGATTAGGATTTTCCGCAGGACGTGAAAGCGTTGGCATTTCGGGAATAGCAATAGCAAAGGATTTACCAATCGTGATCGATCAATTAGCCGATCTCATACAAAATGCCACGTTTCCAGAAAAAGAATTTGACCTCAACCTTCAGCGCAATTTATTGTCTCTCAAATCTGAACTTGATAACCCATCTTCGCTAGCAAGGCGAATCTTCCAATCAACTCTTTATCCTAAGGGGCATCCCTTTAATGCGATGAGGACGGAAAATTCCCTGAAATCTCTAAAGCGAGAAGATTTAGCTAAGTTCTATAAAACCTATTACCGTCCCGATAATACGATTCTCACTTTGACTGGGGACTTTGATCCAGCCATTGTTAAACAGTTGCTTGAAGAGAAGCTTGGCAATTGGAATGCGAATGGCAAGGTATCGAAGTTCCAATTCCCGAAAGTGGAGCAGATTGCCCAAACCACAGAGAAACAAGAAGCTCTCGCTGGTAAGACTCAAGCCGTGACAATCATGGGACATCCTAGCATTTCCCGTTCCGATCCGCAGTACTATCCTGCGTTGGTGTTGAATCAAGTCCTTGGTGGTGATACCTTGGCAAGTCGTCTCGGTACAGAAATTCGCGATCGCCTTGGTTTGACCTATGGCATCTATAGCTATTTCCAAGCGGGTAGACCACCACAGGGCGCATTTATCGTACAGATGCAAACTAGTGGCAAGGATACACGAAAGGCGATCGCTGCTACGGTAGCGCTTCTTAAGGATGTACGAAATAAGGGCATCACCCAAGCGGAATTTGATGTTGCCAAAAAGAGCTTGATTAATAATTTCGCTACGGAATTTGCTGATCCTGACAACATTGCCGAATCTCTCCTCAGCGATGAAATCTATGGCTTGCCAGTGGGTGATTTTTACAAGTATCCACAACGCATCCAGTCCGTATCTCTAGAGCAGGTTAATCGGGCTGCTAAGGAGTTATTACAACCCGATAATCTCCTAATTGTGTCTGTAGTGCCTAAATAGGGATTATTGCCCCGCCTAATGCGAGGTAATAATTCCTATTTAGGTTAAGGAGGGTCGGCGCGAAGCGCCGACCCTCCTTACCTCAAAAATATTAAGTAGTGCCATTAAAAAGGGTGGTATCGCTAAGTTATACCACCCTTTTTAGTGAATAATATATTTCTGCCATTCGTCATGATTCCCTGACCTTAAATATTTTGTTACTTCAAAATGCAAACCACTATGGGGGCGACGCGGTTGTTTCTTGAGGGGCATCCCTGCTTCCTTCGGTGTGCGGTTGCCTTTCTTCACATTACACCGCACACAAGCTGTAATAATGTTGTCCCAACTATCAACACCACCACGCGATCGCGGCAAAACATGATCGAGGGTTAGGTCATCCCCTGTATGCCCACAGTACTGACAGGAATGGGCATCACGATGGAGGATGTTACGACGGGTAAGCGGAATTTCTTTATAGGGAATGCTGACATATTGTAGCATTCGGATTACTGAGGGTAGTGGCATCCCTGGATAGACCATCTTGCCATTATGTTCAACTTGTTCCGCTTTACCTTTTATGACCAACACAATTGCACGCTGCCAATTGGTAATGTTCAGCGGCTCATAGGATGCGTTTAGAACAAGGACTTTTGCCATTAATATCCAGCGAACTCACAAAAGATGCTAGCACAGCTAACCAAAAATCTACACACATCTTGGATAACTAAAATAAAAATCAGGTTTGCTGATTTTTACAGCACTTCGCGCTAGAACTAGAGATATAGCTACAGCAATCATAAATGGTTAAGTGGAAGCGCTCCCGAAAGGGGAGCGCTTCCACTAACCCAAAAATCTACCAATGATTTAGGATTGCTATATAAGTAGCTAGACATAAGTAAACTAAAAACCGAGAATTTTGTTCCGCCCGCTACGCGGGCGGAACAAAATCTGGTTTTTAGTTTTAATTAAGTTGAGCTACTTACAAGATTTTTATTGGATACCAATTGATTACATTCCGATTAGTTGGGCAACTCGCATTGCTGAGGCGATCGCCCCTTCATGTAAACCATCACCAAGATAGGCTCCCGCATAATAGGTATGGTTTTCACCATTGGTGTCTATAACTTCATTGCGATAATGCAAAGCTTCCACTGTATATAGTGGCGTATCATGTTTCTGAACATGAATGATTTTATCTGTAGCGATCGCCTGATCTAAATGAAAAGCGAGGCTATATTGCTGTGGCGATCGCAAACCGCATAGTTGATTTAAAGAAGCGTTATATCCCCATCCATCAGACGTTTGAAAGAAATCAAACTCCGAAGCTTGCTTAATACCATATTGGGTATACAAGGAAGTATCAGTATGGATTATGGTTTGGGCATGATTGCATTGCCAAGCGGAGAAACGTTTTGATTCCTCAAAAGTCGGATCAACAAGTAACTTGAGAATGCGATCGGGTGGTGTGGCAAAAACTACTTTGTCAAATAGCTCAATTCTGTCATCAGCAAATTGAATCTGCACTGATGTATCGATGCGTCTAATTTCGGTAATTTTATTATTGAGCAGAATCTTGCCCCGAAACCTCTCTAGAATTTTTTCAATATAGGAATATACACCTCCCTTAATTCTTACCCATTTAGCAAATACATAATCGCGTAATGCAGGGATGACTAATTCGGCAGGAAAATTATCAATCAATTCCAATGGCATTGAGTAACTATACATCGTTAGCAGTTTTAACCAATCACAGCGAATACATCTAGGCTTCAAGTAATAGGACATTGGGTGATCGTGAAGTTCTTTAGCTTGAGCAGAATGTAAGGTAATCCATAGTCCTGCTGATCGCGCATAGAGTGTATCTATTCGCAGATATTCGATTAGTCGCTGTAAGCCTGTGAAGTTTTTTTGAATCATCACTGCTGATAGGAAATGACGACCATCTGCTAAAAACAGCCCTGAACCGACCTGTACAGGCTCTAATTCAACTTCTAATTCCTGCATTAAATCCAAAAAGCTATGAAATGCAACGGGAAACTCTAGTACACCGCTTTCCAGCAGAAATTCGCAATTAGCATGACTTGCTTGTACATTTTTATTCAATGTCCGAATATGACCACCCAACGTCGGCTGTTCTTCGATAACAGTTACGAAATGCCCCTGTTTATCCAGTAGATAAGCCGTCACCAGACCGCTAGCGCCGCCACCAATAACTGCTATTTTCATATTCATCACCTGAATGAAGTATTAGAGCGAATTACAAGATTTCTTAGTTCTGATTACAGTGCAGATGTAATACCAATTCACGAAAGTGTTGCAACACTTTCGTGAATTAAAACCAAACCCAGTAAGATTTTTTAAAACTAAAAATGGCTATACCATTTTTAGTTAAGGAATTGTATCTCCTGATAAATGTTGATATAGCCTTGCTCCTGTCCAAAATGTTGGTGCAAAACCAGGATAACCAGAGGAAGCATTGCAAAAATAGAAATTCTTAAGCGATGACTCGTAATTCAACCGACTAATACCCATATTTCGAGGTGTTAAGCTCGAACCATAGGAATTACCATCGGGACAGCCACAGAATCTTTCATTAGTCGTGGGACTACCAGTAATTTTGAAAACGATATGTTGCCGCAAATTAGGAATGTAGTTCTTTTCGACAACATCAAGAATTGATTCCAAAATCTCTTCTTTTTTCTGGCGATAGGCTTTGGGGTCAGTATCCTGCAATTGCTTGAAATACCTGTAATTAGCTACTGTCAAGAATTCTATGATTTGACATCCTTCAGGACAATCGCGTTCTTCTTCAGTCAAAAGTGTGGGTGTTGTAATCGCAAAGCTAGGATTAGAGAAGTCATGCTTGTTATACATCTGAACAAAGGATTCATTGAGATCACGATGTCCTGAATGAAAAGTGTTCCACTTGCCAAAGCCGTACTGCTGCAAATCAAGATCCTTGACAACACAGTACGCCATAAAGTTAGAGGGCGAGTAGTCATAGCCCAGCTTTTGGCGAATTGGTTTAGAGAATTTTTCTAGACCAATCATATGTGCGGCTTTTTGTGGATCAATATTACAAATCACGGTTTTGCCTGTAAACTCACAGGTTTGATGCGATCGCAAATCCTTTGCTTCGACACCAATTACCGCACCATCTTGAACTCGAAAATTGGTCACTTCATGATTGAGCAAAACCTCACCACTATTTTCCTGAATGACCTTCACTAAGGAATTAATCACATGCTCAAAGTGCTTAGTTGGATAAAATGCTCCCTTTTGATAACCTGTGAATAAAATCACCCAAGCATAAAAAGAAAGTTGATTCGGTGGTAATAAAAAATCTGGCCATTGCAGGGCTAACAGGGTTTGCGCCTCTAGTGGCAATTGGAATTTGTCAAAAACATCTTGGAGCGTACTATTCAAATATTTCAAAGCACAGAATACTGCTCCAAAGCTTTGAAACAACTGACTGGGAATGATAGGCGGCGCTAATTTTTCTAATCCTTCACTCGTTGTCTGTACTTCCTTAATAAACTTCCTGATTTGAGTCGCATCCTTAGGAAATAGGTCGGACAATCTGCGAATTAACTCCTCCGATGAGGATGGAATTTGCAGCGCGTAATTGGGCATGTGCATATGGTCAAAACCATCGCGATCGTAATGCTCAAAGGTAACGGACTTGTCCAGATCTAGTTTTTGTAAAACTTGATGAACAGGTTGTCCTTCACCACAGTTCCACACATAATGAAGCTGAGCATTAAATTTATATTTATGTGCCATTGTAAAAGTATGTCCAAAACCTCCTGCATGTTCATGGGTTTCTAGGAGTTGGACTTTTTTACCAGATTTTGCCATCAAAGCTGCAAATACCAAAGCGGATATACCGCTACCGACAATCAAATAATCTGTCTTCATTTTGCCTCTCCTACAGCAATACAAAGATTTGGTAGGTTTTAGAAGTTGATCGTTGCGTCTAGGAATATATGCCTTAATTTTACTTGGTTAGTTTAAGAAACAGTAATTTAGAAGTTAGATTCGGTTCAAATCAAGCTAAATCGGTTTAAAAATTTACATTTATGAGGTACAGAGAATAGTTTCCCCGCCGAATGCGGGGTGAGATGAAGTGCGTTATGTCTAGGCGATCGCTTATGATGTTTGAATATAAGGCACAAAGTCAGGAGCTATGTGTATGATAGTGAATACGTCTTTTAATCAGGTTTTGGATTTGATAGAGGCTATGCCTGATGAAGAACAAATGATTCTATTTGATTTAATCAATAGAAGAAGGTCTGAGCGCAGGCGTGATGAGATTGCGGCAAATATTGAGGCGGCTGCTAAGGAGTATGAGCAGGGTCAGGTTTTTCGTGGCAGTGTTGATGATGTTATGGCTGAGTTGCTGAAATGAGAGCTTTAGTATTTGCTTCTTCATTTAAACGTTCTTTCAAGGCTTTGATTCGTGAGAAGAAGGGTATTGAATTAAAGATATCGGAAAAGCTTGATTTGCTGGTTAGAGATCCTTTTCATCCTTCTTTAAGGACTCATAAGCTTAAAGGTAAGCTGTCTGGCGCATGGGCTTGTACGGTTGAATATGACTGCCGAATTGTATTCAACTTTGCAAAAAATCCTGATTCAGGCGAAGAGGAAATTTTCTTGATTGATGTTGGTACGCATGATGATGTTTATTAGGAACGAGGTTGGGTTATGAGTGATGATTTGCCGATGGGGTGGGTTGTCAAGTAAGATGCAAGGTCTTAGATCCCCGACTTTTTTGTGATTGCCACAGTTGTTTTTGATAGCAAAGAAAAAGTCGGGGATCTGTGGGTTTATGTTTGCAAAATATCAAATATTAAAATTGCTAGAGATTACATAATGAGTGTGCCAGATTCAGATAAAGGGAAATGGGCTATTGAAGAATTACCGAAAAAATGGGAATGGATAGATTTTAATTTGTTTTTTCTTGATGGAACTTCTACAAATAAAAAAGTACCTCAGAAAGAATATCTCACCACTGGTAAAGTTCCAATCATTGATCAAGGAGAGGAATTTATTGGAGGATATACTAATGATGATTCATTAGCTTATGATGGCGAATTACCAGTTATTATCTGGGGAGATCACACTCGAATTATCAAATTAGTAAATTCACCTTTTGTTCAAGGCGCTGATGGCGTAAAAGTACTGCAACCTAGCCGAGTAGTTAATAAACTGTATGCTTATTACGCTATGAAGGCGATTGAGCTACCAAACAAAGGATATAGCCGACATTTTAAATTTCTTAAAGAATCATCGTTTCCTCTCCCGCCGCTTAATGAACAACGGCGGATTGTGGATAAGTTGGATCGGATAGGCGATCGCCAGCGATCGGCGCGTAATGAGTTAAGCCACATCCCAAAACTAATTGCGCGTTACAAACAAGCTGTTTTAGCTGCTGCTTGCTCTGGCAAATTAACAGAAGATTTTCGACTATCGAATTCATTATCAATATCTTCAATATCTCTATCTGAAGTATGTAATTCGATTTCCGATGGAGATCATCAAGCTCCACCAAGATCAGAAACAGGCATACCTTTTATTACAATTTCAGCAATAAATGATGGTTCTTTAAGTCTAAATAAAGCCACCAGATTTGTTCCCAAAAGTTATTTTGAATCTCTATCTAAAATTCGCAAGCCTGAAATAGACGACATATTATTTACTGTTACAGGCTCAATCGGAATTCCAGTAATTGTTGATACTGATGAACCGTTTGTCTTTCAGCGTCATATTGCGATTCTCAAAGCAAACAAGAATATTATTCTTGCAAAGTATTTGCTATACGCTTTAGGTTCTGATCAAATTCAAAAACAAGCTCTTAATATCGCAACAGGAACAGCACAACTAACTATCCCATTAGGCGGATTAAGAAACTTCCAGATTCAACTTCCATCTTTAGAAGAACAAAAGGAAATTGTTCGGCGGGTTGAGAAAATGTTTGCGAAGATCGACATGATAGAGCAGGAATATCAAAAAGCGGCGAAACTTTGCGATAGATTGGAACAGGCGACATTAGCAAAAGCATTTCGGGGTGAACTTGTACCGCAAGACCCTAACGACGAGCCAGCATCGGTACTGTTGGAACAAGTAAAAAGGGAAAAGGAAAAAGGAAAAAAGGGAGTAAAATCAAAGTAGTGATCTCTAGAGAGGTGAGCGATGAGTCCTTTATTAGAAAAAGTTCTAGCAGAAGTTGATCGGCTTGATCTTCAGGAACAGTTGACCGTAATTTCGCACTTGATCGGGCGCTGGCAGCACCCCACCAACCAATTACCAAAAACAAGCTTTAGCCGTCAGGATTTATTTGGTTGCCTACGCGGTCAAATTGTCATGAGAGACGATTTTAATGCTCCCCTCAACGATTTTGCCGAGTACATGGAATGAACTTATTACTAGACACCCACATTCTGATTTGGTTAATTGATGGTAATGAAAAGCTAAACAAAACTGCAAGGCATGCGATCGAAGATGAAAGCAATAGTTTGTATCTTAGTATTGCCAGTCTATGCAGTAAAAACACTATGGTGAGCCAGCATCGGTACTGTTGGCACAAGTAAAAAGGGAAAAGGAAAAAGGAAAAAGGAAAACTAAGAAATAGGAGAAAAACAATGACTAACCGCGAATTATTGAAACAACACATCGATCAACTTGACGACATAGACATACAGCAAATTTCTCAATTTGTTGAATTTCTAATATTTTGTCATCAAAAAAATCAAATAAATATCCAACCTGATCAACCATTAAAAGAAGATCCCTTAATTGGGTTATTTGCTGGATCTCCTAACCTTGCAACTCAATCTGAAGAAATATTAAATCAAAACATTCAAACCAACTCAGGATGGACATGGAAACCGCCATCGCAGATACAGGATTTGTAGTCGCTTTACTCAATCGATCAGACACAAGACATCAGGATGTCTTACCCATTTATCTTCAGCGATCGCAGATCCTTCTCCCTCAAACTGCCTTAGCCGAAACTGCTTATCTAGTTGGTTGAGATGTAGGCATATCAACAGTAGTCAGTTTCTTACAAGGAATCCCCAATATTCGGTTTACTGTTATTCCACTCATAGATTCAGACATTCCCAGAATCGCCGAAATATTAGCTAAATATGCAGATAGTTATATTGACTTCGTTGATGCTAGCGTTATGGCGATCGCAGAAAGATTAGACATTCAAACCGTCCTCACCATCGATCAAAGAGATTTCAGAATGTTTAGACCCAATCACTGTGCAAGTTTTACACTTCTGCCGTGAACACTAGGCTTGGGCAAAGCATTACCCAATGTAGAGGATCTCAGAAATTAGAGATTGTGGCGGGAATGCTATGCCCCTACAGCGATATCATGTTTTGCAAATCTAATTTCAAAGCTATAATCATGAAATCTTTAGTTGAAGTTCAAGTTTTACACTATTACCATGAACACATTACTCAAACCATCCACCTTAATCCCCAAAGGGCTGCAATATCGCAAAATCGGCAACCTTACCCTATTCAAGTTTACCGATGAATTAGGCGATCGCCTGCAAACCCTACTTGACCGTAAAAAAGCAGACACCCTAACCAACCAAGAAAGCCTTGAACTAGAAGCGATCGGCGAACTTGATGAAATTTTTAGTTACATTAATGCAGCGATCGCCTCGTTCAGTTAAGTCTAGTTATAATATTAAGAAAATCCAAACCAAAATAACCATATATGCCTCCAATCACCATTGAAGAGCGCCTATCCATACTTGAAACTGAAGTTAGCAAATTAAAAATTTCATTTATGACTATCCCCCAACCCATCAAACCTTGGTGGGAAGAAATCATTGGTGTATTTGCAAATGATCCTGCTTTCGATGAAGCAATTGCGATCGGTCGTGAATACCGCAAATCTTGGAAGGATACATTTGAACTAGACAGAGAAAAAGAATAATGTATTTTCTCGATACAGATCATCTTAGCGTAATTGAACGAGGTGAATCATCGCGCAAAAGCTAGTTAGCAGATTAGCAACAGTATCTCTAGCAGATATAGCAGTCACGATCATCACCTATGAAGAACAAACTCGCGGGTGGCTAGGTTACATTGCCAAAGCCAATAGCTTAGAAGATCAAATTATTGCCTACCGCAAATTAGAAAAACATATCGCCACATTTTCCAGATTGCAGATCGTTGGATTTGATAACGACTCAGCAAATATATTCAGAAAGTTAAGAGCAAATTACCCTTGATTAGGAACAATGGACTTAAAAATTGCCGCGATCGCAATTTCTAAACAAGCAACTTTACTCACTCGCAACCTATCTGATTTCCAGAACATTAGCGGCTTACAATTTGAAGATTGGACAAATTAGTCAGTTAATTTCAGTTTCTAATCCCTGAGATAATCACTTAATAATATGGAAATACAATCAGCTAATTTTGGATTTTTGCGCCAACATGACCTCGCCCTCGTGCAAATTGCAACCCACGCTGAACGCTATTTCCATGACGACAGCAACACCTGCATCATCAAACTACGTCAATATGCCGAACGCCTCGCCAAACTGATCGCCGCCAACACAGGGCTATACCAAGCACCAGACGAAGCCCAAGCCGAACTCCTCAAAAGATTAAAACTAGAAGGCATCCTTTCCAGCGAAGTCGCTGACCTCTTCCATTCCATTCGCATCTCAGGCAACAGAGCCGTCCATAACTTCCGCAATACCGATCGCCAAGAAGCCCTCACCCTCATCAAAAACGCTCGACATTTAGGAATCTGGTTTCATCGCACCTTTAAGGACAAAAATTTTAAAGCTGGCGCATTCATTCCCCCCGCCTTACCCATTGAGGCCACTGCCGATTTACAAGCCGAAATTGCGAGATTGCAAGAGATCGTCACGGCAACCCAGTCCGCCGCCGAGCGATCGCGCCTCGAAGCCGAACAAAAAGCGATCGCCCTCATGTCTGCGGAAGAAAAGACCCGTCAAGCCCTAGCAGAAAAGCAACTATGGGAACAGATGGCGATCGAGACAGAACAAAAGCTATCTCAACAAATCACCAATCACGCTGTCACGCCCAAACAAACCGCCGAAATCATCAAGCGATCGGAAATCGCGGCTCAAAATATCGATCTCGATGAAGACCAAACCCGTCAGATTATCGATCAAAAATTACGCGATCGGGGTTGGGAAGTGGACAGCCAAAACCTGCGCTATAGTCAAGGCATTCTCCCCACCAAAGGCAAAAACATCGCCATCTCTGAATATCCCACTAGTGACGGTATTGCCGACTATGCCCTATTCATCGGTTTACGCTGTGTCGCCATGATCGAAGCTAAGAGGCGGCGCAAAAATGTTATGGATGCGATCGCGCAAGCAGAAAGGTATGCGAAGGGGTATCGCCCTCACCCCCCAGCCCCCTCTCCCATTAAGGGCGAGGGGGAGCAATCTCAAAGTCCCTCTCCCAAGGAGGGAGAGGGATTTAGGGTGAGGGCAGAAGTTCAAGTTCCTTTTGTATTCGCCACCAATGGGCGCGGCTATCTCAAACAATTGGAAACCGAAAGCGGCATCTGGTTTCGAGATATTCGCAAATCTACCAATCACAGCCGAGCGCTGATCGACTTCTACACTCCCGATGGGCTAGAAGCCTTATTGACAATGGATCGGGAAACTGCCCATGAGAAATTAAAAAATACTACCTTCAACTTTGGATTCAATCTCTATCCACACCAACGCGCTGCCATTGAGAAGATCGAAGAATGTCTCGAACAAGATCAGCGATCGATGCTAGTGGCGATGGCAACAGGCACAGGCAAAACTAAATTAGCGATCGCCCTTTTGTACCGTTTACTCTCCACCAAACGCTTTCGCCGTGTCTGCTTTGTCGTCGATCGCAGCGCCCTCGGCAACCAAACCGCCGATGAATTTAACACCACCAAAGTAGTTACAACCAAAACCTTCACCGATATTTTTGGCTTAAAAGGCTTAAAAGACATCGATCCTGAATCAGAAACCAAAGTCCATATCTGCACGATTCAAGGCTTAGTCAAGCGCGTACTCTATGCTAAAGAAAATGGCGATATTCCACCCATTGACCAATATGATTTGATTCTCATTGATGAATGTCATCGTGGCTATTTACTCGATCGCGAAATGTCCGACGCTGAGTTAAGCTTCCGCAACCAAGATGATTACATCTCCAAATATCGCCGAGTCTTAGAACATTTCGATGCCGTCAAGATCGGCTTAACTGCTACACCTGCTTTACATACCAAAGTAATCTTCGGCGAACCGATTTATACCTATAGCTACCGCGAAGCCGTCATCGACGGCATCCTGATCGACCATGAACCACCGATTCAGATCGGCACATTGCGAAGTAAGTCAGGTATCAAATTTGAAGTCAATGAGGAAGTGCCCCTTTACAACACCGTTACAGGTGAAATTGACCTCAGCAACACTCCCGACGAGCTAAATTTTGATGTCGAGAAGTTTAACAAAAAAGTAATTACGGTTCCTTTTAATCGGGCGATCGCTCAAGAATTAGCCGTCCGCATCGATCCCATGTTAGATGAAAAAACGTTGATTTTTGCAGCTAATGATAGTCATGCCGATACAATCGTCACAGAACTCAAACGTGCTATGCAGCAACGATATGAAGAAATGGACAACGACGCAATTCAAAAAATTACAGGCGCTCCCGAATTAGCCGATCGCATCAGCACTTTAATTCGTTCTTTCCGCAATGATTCCTTACCAAAAATTGCTGTCACCGTCGATTTGCTCACCACGGGAATTGATGTTCCTAAAATTTGCAACCTTGTATTTGTGAGGCGGGTCAATAGCCGCATTCTCTACGCGCAAATGCTTGGCAGAGCCACACGACGTTGTGATGAGATAGGCAAAGAGACATTTAAGATTTTTGATGCTGTCGATATCTATGCAAATATGCAAGAAGTCAGCGACATGAAGCCTGTCGTCGTCGATCCCAAAATCTCTTTAGCGCAGTTATTTGATGAATTAATTCAAGTTGCCGATCCCCAACATCAAAAAGTGATTCGCGATCAAATCATCGTGAAATTACGACAAAGATTATCAAAGATGAACGATCGATCGAAAGAACACTATGAAGCAAACCTAGGAGAAACACCAGAAACCAGTTTTAACAAGTTTCGTACCAGTTCTTTAGAGTCAATTGTGGCATGGATCAAAGCAAACCCACAACTTGGCAAACTATGGGACTGGAATCCTGAATACGAAGGAACTTGGATTCCCATCTCTGAGCATCATGATGAGGTAATCTCCGTGAATCGAGGCTATGGCAAAGGCAAAAAACCCGAAGATTATTTAGATGGATTTATAGACTATATTCGAAATAATCCCAATCAGATTGCCGCGCTAACAGTAGTTTTACAGCGTCCCCGTGAGTTAACCCGCGCCCAATTGCGAGAATTGCGCCTAGAAATTGATAGGATGGGCTACTCAGAAACCTATTTGCAGCAAGCATGGCGAGATACTAAAAATGAAGACATAGCTGCTTCGATCATTGGGTTTATCCGTCAGGCGGCTCTAGGCGATCCTCTCATTCCCTATGAAGATCGAGTTAAAAGTGCGCTCAGGCGGATCTTAGCGAAAAAATCTTGGACTGAGCCACAGCGTAAATGGTTACAACGTATTGGCGAACAGATTACAAAAGAGATTGTGGTTGATCGTGAAACCTGCGATCGCGAACCATTTCAATCTAGTGGTGGATTTAATCGGCTAAATCGCATTTTTGATGGACAATTAGAAACTATTTTGGGAGATCTAAACGAGGAGATATGGCAAAAAACAGCTTAACAAGCAACAAAAATAATCAAAAAGTTACCGACAATATTGTTGCAAAGCTTTGGAATCTTTGTAATATTCTGCGAGATGATGGGGTCACGTACAACGAATACGTTACAGAATTAACATTTTTATTGTTTTTAAAAATGTTGGAAGAGACGGGGAAAGAGGATCGTTTACCTAAAAAATATCGTTGGTCTGAGTTGAATCATCGTGAAGGCAATGAACAACTTGATTTTTATAGAAAACTTCTAGTGGAATTAGGCAGCAAACCAGATAATACCAGCGTTTCTTTAGAAGATGAAGTAGAAATTAGAGATCCTATGGTGCAGTCAATTTTTGATGCTGCTCAGACGAAGCTAAGAAAACCGACCAATCTCAAAGCGCTGACCAATGCGATCGATAAACTAGATTGGTTTGATGTAAGAGAAGAAGTAGACGAGGATACTCAGGATAAAAGCCCTCAAGAAGATTCCGATAAATTTGGTGATCTCTATGAAGGTTTGTTAGAAAAGAATGCTGCGGACAAAAAATCTGGAGCAGGACAATACTTTACACCGCGCCCTCTCATTGATACGATCGTCAAACTGATTAAACCCCAAGCAGGAGAAGTTATTCAAGATCCCGCCGCAGGCACAGGTGGATTCTTAGTTGCAGCCGATCATTACATCAAAAAACATACAGATAATTTATTTAAACTCAATTCTAAACAATCATATTTTCAAAGCCACGAAGCATATCGAGGTTTGGAGCTAGTACCAGATACTCATCGACTCTGTTTAATGAATTTGTTATTACACGGTATTGAAAACGGAGTAAATCAGGGTGATAGCCTCTCCCCTGATGGTGAAAAGCTAGGCAAAGCCGATGTGATCCTCACCAATCCACCCTTCGGCACAAAAAAAGGCGGCGGTCGTCCCACCCGTTCTGACTTCTCCATCACCGCCGAAACTTCCAATAAACAACTTGCCTTCGTCGAACATATCTATCGCGCCCTCAAAACCAATGGCAGAGCCGCCATAGTTCTTCCTGATAACGTTCTCTTTGAAGACAATACAGGCAGAAAGTTAAGACAGGAATTAATGAATCTCTGCGATCTCCATACAATTTTGCGATTGCCCACAGGCATCTTCTATGCCCAAGGCGTGAAAACCAATGTGCTATTTTTGACACGTGGCAAAAGCGATCGCGGCAACACCAAAGCCGTCTGGGTATACGATATGCGAGCCAATACCAACACCTTCGGTAAAACTCGCCAACTGACGCTTACCGACTTTGCCGACTTTGAAGCCGCCTTTGGTGACGACCCCTACGGTAAATCCCCACGCATCGACCAAGGCGAAGAAGGGCGCTTCCGTTGCTTTACCCGCGAGCAAATTAGCGATCGCAATGACAACCTCGATATTGCTTGGCTACGCGATACTAGCGACGATCCTGAAGATGAAATGACCGAACCTGAAGAGATTGCATTAGCGATCGCTACCCATTTAAAAAATGCACTAGCGGCGATCGGAGGCTTGATGGAAGAATTGGGAGATAGCTAAGAAAAAAGAGAACTAGCTATGGGCAGTTAATCCTAAATACAGCTGATTTTCGACAAAGCGATCGCCTATTCTCCGTCAGATTTCCATGCGATCACCTTACTAATCTGCGGATCGGGTAATTTGCGCGTAATCACAGCCGCCGCAAAAACTAGGGCAGTTGATACACATAGACATCCCACTAAACCTGCAAACTGATACACTAGCCCTGATAGTACCGTTCCTGCTAAGCGTCCGCCCGAATTTGCCATGTAATAGAAGCCGACATTTAGGGCTACCTTGTCATCATTGGTGAAAGCGAGAACTAAGTATGAATGTACGGATGAATTAAAGGCAAAGACAACACCAAAAATTAGTAAGCCACCTATGATTACTATGTTTGCAGAAAGATTAAATTGTAGAGCGATCGCCATGATCGCAGGTACAGCAATGAGGGAAGTTGTCCAAAATCGCACAGTTTGCGATCGCGGTGGCTGCCCAGAACCAAAGCGCTTAATTAATGTTGGTGCGAGGGATTGAATGATGCCATAGCCAATTACCCAACAAGCTAAAAAACCACCAACTTGATAAAACGACCAACCTAAAACACTTCGTAAAAATACGGGCAATCCCACCACAAACCACACGTCTCTAGAACCAAAGAGAAAGAATCTAGCTGCGGAGAGAAGATTGATTTCAGGACTTTTGGAAAAGAGTTGTTTGAACTTAACTTTTGCTTTAATTTTGCCCATTCCCTTAGGTAGGAACAAGCCTGTGAACAAGAGCAGGAATAAGCCTCCCGCCATAATCCATAGGGAATTCACAAATCCACATAGTCCTAATAATGCGCTTCCGACAAAAAAACCCACACCTTTAAGGGCATTCTTAGAACCTGTGAGAATTGCTACCCATTTGAATAAAGCCGATTGAGCATCTTGCGGCACGACTAGCCGAATTGCACTTTTGGTACTCATTTTCGTCAAGTCTTTAGCAATTCCTGAAAAAGCCTGTGCAATCATCACATACAGAACTGCTAGCCACTGTGTCCATTCTGGATTGAGAAAGGACAACATCGCAAGGGAGAAAACCTGTAAGCCAATCCCTGTATAGAGCGTAACTTTCAGCCCCAATTGAGAACCAATCCATCCGCCTAAAAAATTAGTAACAACGCCAAAGACTTCATAGAATAGAAATAGAGAAGCAATTTGAATAGGTGTATAGCCAATGTTATTGAAATAAAGCAATACCAACAGTCGCAGAGCACCATCGGTAATTGTAAATCCCCAATAGGTGAGGGTGACTAGCACATAGTTTTTGAAGTTTGCTTGAGATGTAATAGAAGAGGTCATGATCAATTCCTCAAAGGTTAGACGATTTGCCCTCACCCCTAGCCCCTCTCTCGCAGGAGAGGGGAACAAGAAAGAAATATGCGTTCTTTGCTCTCCCTTTCTCATTGAAAGAAGAAAAAGCAAAAATATCTTCTTCGCTCCCCCTCTCCAGCAGGAGAGGGGGGCTGGGGGGTGAGGGGCTTAAGATACAGCCACTTTTCGCGCTAATTCCGCCATACGACAGGAATAGCCCCATTCGTTGTCATACCAAGCGAGAATCTTTACCTGAGTGCGATCGACAACCATTGTCGAGAGGGCATCAATAATCGACGATCGCGAATCGTCTTTATAGTCAATAGAAACTAAGGGATGTTCTTCGTAACCTAAAATCCCTTTTAGTTGACCTTCGGCGGCTGTTTTTAATAATTGATTGACCTCCTCAATAGTAGTTTCTCTTTCTACTTCAAATACACAATCCGTAAGCGAAGCATTCAGCAAAGGTACTCGCACGGCTAATCCATTTAACTTGCCCTTGAGTTCGGGATAGATAAGAGCGATCGCTGTTGCCGATCCTGTAGTTGTCGGAATTAACGATAAAGCCGAAGCTCTAGCCCGACGCAGATCTTTATGGGGTGCATCAACAAGGGTTTGGGTATTTGTATTGTCATGAATGGTGGTAATTACGCCATGCTTAATTCCTAAACCGTCATGGATGACTTTCACTACAGGCGCGAGACAGTTCGTAGTGCATGAAGCGGCGGTAAGAATATGATGCTTTTCGGGATCGTAGAGATAATCGTTAATTCCCATGACGATGTTTAGTGCTTCTTCCTTCACAGGAGCCGCGACAATGACTTTCTTAACGCCTTTGGTGAAATAGGGATTTAGGGTTTCGGGGGTGCGGAATTTGCCAGAACATTCCAAAACTATATCAACACCTAATTCTTTCCAATTGACTAATTCGGGTTTGGCATATTCGCTAAAACTCAGGGATTTATGATCAATTTGGATGCGATCGCCTATTAACTGCACATCGTTTTGCCAGCGTCCATGTACCGAATCAAATGTGAGTAAATGTGCAGCAGCTTCTACGCCGCCATTGATTTCGTTTATATGCACAAATTCTAATTCAGGAAATTCCCAAGCAGCTCGCAGAGCCAATCTGCCAATTCTGCCAAAGCCATTAATACCAACGCGCACAGCCATAGATTATCTAAAGGTTAAGTATGCTTTAAATATTGATTAAGATAAATATTTATAATAATCAATATATTTATTTTGGCTGTACATGTGGGAATCTGTCAACACAAAAAGTTGAGTTAGGTTTAGTCGTCAGTGGGATGTTGAGCCAACTTAGAAACAGGGCGATCGCTATAACAGCATCATTGGAATCACAAACTAAAATTGGGAATATATTGCTTTAGTTGGGTGCTTACTCCACAAACTAAAAGGTCTTGATATTTTGGCATTTTCCTGAGAACTAAGGCAGGAAGATTTTTAATGGCTCCATTAGCTTGAGAGATTGGAGTGAGAATGATTTTACTTTCTTGCATAATTACTGTTGTGTTCTTTGATTAGCTCTAATGGGTACTCAGGTTCATCTTCCCCATAGCACTGTTCTAAGTTTTGCAAAGCGAAGGCTTCTAAATTATCTTCTTGTTGAGATATGACCGTATCAATGTTGATGGAGTTGATGATTTGTTGCCAGAGTTCAACGGGGACAATTACATCGATTGTTTTACCTTCGTTGTTGGTGACGTAGCGGATACGGTTATCTGTTAGTACGTTTGATGTTGCGATCGCCATGAAAATCATCCTCTTATCATTGTTATATTTTATATCGCTGATCGCTAAATCTAGAGTGCGATCGCCTCTCATCAAACCCAAACAAAATCCAACGATTGCATTGGAACTAAACAATCGGCGATCGCTTGTCAAAATTTTAAAACTTTAGGCTATACTTAGGCTATACATATTTTGCAAAAATAATCGTCAAAACTTATGCTAGTCAAAGTCCAGAAATGGGGTAACAGTCAGGGAATTAGACTCAGTAAAGAGGTTTTAGCGGAGGCTAATATTTTGGTTGGTGATGAGCTAGAAATTCTCACTACAAAGGATCAGATTGTGATCAAGCCTATTCGCAAAATCCGAGGTAAGTATGATCTTAAAGATCTAGTTTCCCAAATTCCCTCTAACTATAAGGTTCAAGAAGAGAATTGGGGATCGCCTGTAGGTTTGGAAGTTTGGTAAATGGCTAGTTATATTCCCAAAAAGGGCGATTTGATTATCCTCACTTTCGATCCGCAGTCTGGACATGAACAGAAAGGACGGCGACCTGCTTTAGTAGTGAGTAATACGCTGTTTAATCAGCATACGGGTTTGGCGATTGTCTGTCCGATTACAAATACCAAGCGTGATTTTCCTTTTCATGTGGAAATTTCTAGTAGTAAAAAGCTAACTGGCTATGTGATGGTGGAGCAAGTGAAATCTATCGATTACAAGTCGAGAAAGGTGAAGTTGATAGAGGCTGCTACGGATGAGCTTTTGGCTGAAGTTTTGAGCATTTTAGATGCTTGTATTTACTGAATGTCGCCTGTCATCAAACCTAAACAAAACCCGCCGATCTCGTTGGGATTAACCAATCGGCGATCGCGCATTGCTTGAGGATGTTAATGATGATGGGCGATCGCTGTCAATGTTACAGAAAATTGCTGGCGCTCTCAATCAAAAGGTTGAGATTAAGTTTAGCGCGATCACGTCTTGAGTCAAGTTTGGTATAGTCGCTGTTTTTTCAACAAAATAAGGGCGATCGCTTATTCTCTTGTGCATATCCAACAGAAAAAGCAAGAAAATATGTCAAAATATTAGCAAGTAAAGGAGTCAAGCTATGATGACCACCAAAGAAAAGCTAATCCAAGAAATAGAGCGATCGCCAGACCTAGTTGTAGAGGAACTTTTTGATTTTTTGTTGCTAGCTAGAATTAAGCATCATCGCCAACAAGAAACCCGTAAGCCATTTTGGATGTTTATTGAAGAGCTAGTTTCGGACATCCCTCAAGAGGAGTTAAATACTATGCCTACGGATGGAGCAGAACAGCACGATCATTATCTTTATGGTTCTCCTAAGCGTTCTTACGAATCATAAAAACGAATCATGAAAGTAATCTTTGGTGATACCTGTTATTGGATAGCTTTGCTTTTTCCAAAAGACCAATGGCATCAAAAGGCGATGATATGTTCGCGAATATACACGGATGACAAAATTGTGACAACAGATGGCGTAATTGATGAAGTTCTAAACTATGCTTCTATTCGGGGTAATTTGATGAGACAGAAAGCTCTGGCGATGTGTACACAAATGCTGCGAGAGCCAAGTATCCAAGTTGTTAGTTATACTCCCGAATTACGAAAGTTAGGATTTGAACTCTACGAAAACCGACCAGATAAGGGTTATAGCTTGACTGATTGCATCTCAATGGTTGTCATGCGGGAAAATAATATTCTTGAAGTCTTGACTGCTGATCGCCACTTTCAGCAAGAAGGATTTGCAATTCTTTTCTAGCGATCGCCTAAATCATCAGTGTCTAATCGCGATCGCCTCTCATCAAACCCAAACAAAGCCCAATGATCGCGTTGGTACTAAACAATCGGCGATCGCTCTTGCTTGAGGATGCTGATTATGATGGGCATTCGCTATAAATGTTACAGAAAATTGCTGGCGCTCTTAATCAGAAGGTTGAGATTAAGTTTTCAGCGATCGCTTCTTGAGACGAGTTTGGTGTAGGCGTTGTTTTTTTAGGAAATTAAACAGAAGTTAGGAATCAGCCGAGATAGAGTCATCTTCGGTAAACTGTTCGATCGCTTCTAGCATTCCTTCTGAATATGGCTCTAAGATGGTAGTGCAAACGTGAAGTTCAGCAAGGGCATTACAGAATTCATCGGAGTCTGGGTTAGCTGTTTCAAGAATGTTAATAGCTGCAAGGGCGCGTTTTAGTTGAGGTTGATATTCTGCCATGTGACGCTTGAGGCGATCGATTGGTCGTTTGTATGTTGTATTCATCTTTTGAGTCTCCTTTCTAGTTTGGCGATTTGGTTATGACAGTTTGCTACAGTTTTTTCCCAGTGAGCGATTAATCCTAAATCTTATATCGCCTATTACTAAATCTACAGTGCGATCGCCTAAATCATCCGTATCTAATCGCTCTAAAAAACTTGACGGCTAATTAAAACAGAAATCATCTTTTTTTACCGATCGCTTTGCTGATAAATGCGGATACGCCCACGCTGAATTATCCAGAGATTTCCTGTAATATTTTCACGCTGTAATCCTCCGATTAGAGTTTGAATAGCATCAGTTAAATCATCTATTGTGGCTCTATTAGGAAGTCTTAGAACAGCAATTCCCTTGTATTCAGATGGAATGTATTGTAGAGGGTTGCTAAAGTCTAGGTCTAATGTAACAAGGCAGCGATCTTCTGCTTGGCAAACTTTGATGACAGTTGGATCGGATGCTGATGTTAGTCCTTGTTCAAGTACTGTAGAAACATCGTAACCTGCTTGTTTTAGTTGATTGATTCCTCTTTGACCGATGTTCTCGTCTAGTTTAAATTTCATGCTGATTGCTCGATAGGAATATCAATATAGCGATCGCTTGACATAGCGGCTCCATAGGCAATGCAAGCATAAATGTCTTCTGGTTGTAGTTGGGGATATTCTTCTAGGAGTTCAGGGATGCTAGTGCCACTGGCGAGAAAGTCGAGAATTAGGGATACCCAGATACGATGCCCACGAATGCAGGGTTTTCCAAAGCAGATATTAGGGTTAATCGAGATTCGGGTTAGCAGTTCTTTTTGTTTCATAAATTTATCTTTGGGTTGTTTTACACATCAAATGCGATCGCCATGATACTCATCCTCTTATCATGGTTATATTTTACATCGCCTCTCATCAAACCCAAACAAACCCAAACGATCGCGTTGGTACTAAACAATCAGCGATCGCGCCTTGCTTGAGGATGCTGATTATGATGGGCGATCGCTATCAATATTACAGAAAATTGCTGGCGCTCTCAATCAGAAGGTTGAAATTAAGTTTAGCGCGATCGCTTCTTGAGACGAGTTTGGTGTTCCTCCCTAATAGTTATTTTAAAATCAGATTCTGAAAATGTTGATACGAAATAATTTCTACACCTTGAAAAGGGTTTAATATCAACAAATCTGCATCACCTGTGACTAGGTAATTTGCATGACCTGATACGGCTAAATCCAAGAGAAAATTATCTTTTGCATCACGACAATCTTCAAAATGGTGAGTAATTTCGATCAATTCAACTTTTTCATAGAGAAGTGTCACTAAATCTTCAATGGCGGTTTCTGAAAAGTATTTTTTAAATTTTGGACGTTTCAAAACTTTAATTAATTCGCCAAATAGGTCATTGCTAAATAGAACGATTACTTGATCGCTAATGATCGCTTCGCTCAGACCCGTAAGTGATTTGCCAATGAGAAAGCTAATCCAAATATTCGTGTCGATAACAAGGCGAAGTGGATTACCTTGCATGATAATTTGCTTGCCTTACGGCTTCAACTTCTTGAGTAATATCTTCTAAACTTAGCTCATCAGTTTGTACTGAACTTAAAAATTTATTGAATCTCACTGAAAATGTGTCTTTTTCTAGCAACTGCAATAATTCCAGCTTTTCTTGTAGATTGCATTGCGAGATTACTGTTTTAAGTTGGGAAAAGTCTATGGAGATGGACACATTCATTTTTGCCGTCCTACAAAAAATCATTAGCATTTGGATACTGCTAACATTGTACAGCGATCGCTTTGGTACTAAACAATCAGCGATCGCGCATTGCTTGAGGATGCTGATTATGATGGGCATTCGCTGTCAATGTTACAGAAAATTGCTGGCGCTCTCAATCAGAAGGTTGAGATTAAGTTTTCATAAAAACTAATTTGAGTTTAGTGTATTTTCCAAGCCCCATACTTGTCTTGCTAGATTAACTAATATTTCCTGCCTCTCGTCAATAGTAGAAGAATTCCAAGAATCAAAATGTTTTAAATTAAGTAATTTAATAGTGCGATTAATTTGTGTGTTATTACCAACTTTATTGTTGCCAACCAGAGAGCGAGTTAATAGAAACTGGGATTGGGCGTAGCCATTCTTCTTATCTTCAAAAGGTGAATCAGAAATTGAACTATTAATAGATTTTTCTAAAAGAAGTAGATTACCTAATTTACTCGCATACAAGTTATATTCTGTGGGCTTATTAAAGTTATGTCTTCCCCCTGATTTTGTTGATTTTGGAAGAATATGCTCTATTGTTAGAGACTTATCCAAATATTCGTCTAGTTGAGTAGGATTGCTGTAAGCTTTTTCATTAACAAACTGTGTCATTTTAGCAAGAATGTATTTGATGCGAAATTTTGCAATTTTTGAATCAGTAAGTTCACGAAATGTCAAATCAAAATCACTTGACAGTGATGCAATTTCTTTCTGAAAACTATTTTTAACAAAATTGTTGAATTCGGTCACTTCCTTGATAGCTCTAATATTTTTACTCCACTGTGAGAAAGTTCTTATCATATTAACGTCCTTGCGAGTAGAACGGGTAATAGTATAAATGAATAACAAATTTTCAACCCAGTAACAAAGTCTGACAAAAAGATCTTTGGGTAAATATCTTCCCGCAAGTAAAAGTATAAAGTGTTGACTATATCTACCTTGTAATTTTGTGATATTTTTCAAATAAGGATTAGATGAGCCATCGATATTTTCTCCTTTAATAAAGTGAAGATGATGCTCAGAAGCTTCTATTAGTTTGTCTACAAAGGATAAGGGATTTTTATTGATTTGATGTTGATCGTTCTCTTTAACAACCCAATCATAAATGCTCTCTTCAGGAAAGTTGTTCTGTAAATCCACTTCATAATGCGACATTATATAGTAACGGAGGAATCTCATTGGATCTTCTTGGCATTTATGAAGAATTTTAGTGAGCTTGTCCCAACGACTTTTAAGGCTTTGCCAGTGATTTTTTACATTATCGATTGAGTTAGAACTTGCTGTATTTATAAAAAGATAGTTTTTAAGAAGATCCATAGAATTCAAACCTATTCCACGGTCATTGATAGTTTCAAAAACTTTGAGAGCATTTTTAAAACTTGGGGTTTCAATTCTTATCAGTTTTACTTTATTCGCGAAAACGGATGAAAACTTAAGGAGTACGTCTGGTACAAATCTTTCTGATATTAATCCTTTCAACACTTCATACGCATTAACTAAATCTTGAACTGAACTTAAAATTCCTTTATCAATACTACTAATTTCTTCTTCTCTACTAGCAATAATTGACAAGGCTTTGGCTCCTGCTCCATATTGCAATGTAACTCTAAGCCTAAGAATATCAAAACCAGTCTTTGGATCTTGAGCAACCCCTGAGATTCTCTCCTCGATAGTTCGAGATGTTGGGTATTCAAAATCGCAGAGTAAATCCCTAATAGCACAAAAAAACATATAGATAGTCGTTAGTCGTTGTTGACCATCTACAAGCTGGAAAGTACCCGACTCATCACGAAATACAACTATAGAACCCAAAAAATATTCAGAATCATTGTCTGGCTCGTCATCATCATAAAGCTCTTCGACAATGTCATAGAATAGTTTCTTAACATTGTCTGTTTTCCATACATATTCCCTTTGAAAATCTGGGACTGAATAAAAATCTTTGAAAAGTTCAGCCACACTAAGATTATGCGATTCTATTTTAGGTACAGTTGACATTTACCGCTATTTTGAGATCTTGTAACGTATTTTATCCTGAATTTATTGTAATAACAACATTTTAGTAAACGAAATACTGATCACATTGTCATCATCTTTTTACCTATGCCATAAAAGTGACGATCGCGCTTGTGGTTAGATTGGTTGGCGATCGCGTAAATTTACAATTGCAAGCATCTTGCTATAATAGCCGCATAACCTTAGCTCACCAAAAACTTCTATGCTTTCTCAACAGCTTGAAGACAAAACTCAACATTTAGAAACTAGAGTAGCCGCATTAGAAACAGAACTCGCACAAATGCGACAGATACTATCTGGATTTGTGCAGAAAAAAACACCTTGGTGGTTAAAAGTCGCAGGTAGCTTTGAAAACGATCCTACCTTTGACGAAGCAAATCGCCTCGGTCAAGAATGGCGCAAATCTGCTGAATAGAGCATCATATATATTTTTGACAGATATTCCCGTCTAGGAAACATGGATCTCAAAATTGCCGCGATCGCCTTAACAAACAATGCAACTTTAGTCACCCGCAACAAATCAGATTTTGGACAAATTGTAGAGTTGTCCATAGATGACTGGTCATAATTTACAGGACAGACCCTTGCCCTAGAAGGCACATGGCGATCGCCCAATATTATTACTTCCCAATGAGACGTTCATACTCAGCGTGCGTACCAATCCAAAACCAAGAAATACCCTTCTCAACCTCAATTCCCACTGCGCGATATTCCTTACTAATTCTTACTGACTAATACTTCCCAACTCTCTTTAGGTGTAAAGATGGATGCGATGGATTCGTTTTCAGTAACTCATAACTTTGATCGGCAACCTCCTGAATAGTTTCAGGTAAAGCTTTGTAATATCCCCAAAATCGTCTGGCTGTGAAGTGCATTAGATTTGCTTGCAAAATCCATTTTCAAAATCCTCGATCGCTTCCTGTGCTAGAAAATCTAACTTCCCCGACTCAATATCACTCTCTAACTCCTCATCCCAACGTTGATAATCTAAATCCAATAGCCAATCAATAACTTTGCGAAATTCGCTAGGAGGAAGTTCTAATATAGCCGACTCAATTTGTTGAATAGTCATCGTTTTAGATTTCTATAGAAAATAATCGTTTGCGCTGGTTAATTTGAGCGATCGCCAATCAATTGTAGCACTACAACATTTTAGCCAATAATGGTAAAGCGATCTGACTTTATGGGATTAGGGGCGATCGCATTATTGGCATGAAATTACGAAGATGTATAATATGACGATATTTATCATCGGTGAAAAATATGACTACACTCCTGCAACAAGCTATCGCTGAAATTGAACAACTCCCTCCAGAACAACAAGATGTGATCGCGAGTCGTTTTCTAGACTAAATACGAGATGAGCAAGAGTGGCAAATCCGCTTTACAAATACCACTAACGATCAATGGGATTTCATGGCAGAAATGGTACGTCAAGAAATTGCCAACAGTAAAATAATTCCCATGAAAGAAGTTTTCCCGTCTTAGCCATGAAATCTAGCGTAACCAACTCCTTTCGCAAACACATTTACTGGTATTGGATTGGTATGCATAATCAATATGATGAACTGCTTAAAAGAATGTAATAAAGAAAACTTACCATGCAAGTAGAAACATTATGACAACTGCCACCGCCCAAATTAACATCCCCTTTGAACTACTAGCCGAAGCCGTCACCACCCTCAATATTGAACATAAAATCAAACTATGGAAATTACTAGGTCAAGAGATTGCTGAAGCCCAAAAAACTACTAGAAATAATATTGATACTAGTGCTATAGATTCACTCGATCGCGTAGTTGAGAAAATTCTATTAGAAACTGGTATGACCGAAGATGAATTAGTAGAAGCTTTCGTCAATCAAGAATCATGATGATATTGATTATTGACGCAAACATTCTAATTGGCGAATTACTTCGTCAGCGTGGACGCGAACTATTGCGGAACAAGCAACTGGTAGTATACGCGGTCGAAAGGGTTGTAGATGAGACTAATTACGAAATCCAGAAGCGAATAAGTCGCATGATAACTACAGGTAAGTTGAGCATAGAAACAGGAACAGATTTAACGAAAGCAACTTCTGAACTGCTAAAAACCTCTATTATTAACGTTCCTCAAATTGAATATGGTTATTTAGAAATAGAAGCTAAAGAACGCATACCTAGAGACCCCGATGATTGGCATACCGTAGCTCTAGCAATACATCTAGATGCAGCAATCTGGACACAAGACAATGATTTTCTGGGTTGTGGTTGTCCATGCTGGACGACTGACACTTTAATTTCACATCTGAAACGAATTAGCTAATATTTGCAGTGATTTGTGACGTTGTGAGATTAGGGGCGATCGCCTCAATTTACCTAGTTCGATCTGCTCTATCAAAGAAGTTTCGCTTAAACCAAAAGGATAAATTCACGAGGCTAATTAAAACGGGGACTTCGATTAAGGGACCAACAACCGCCACAAAAGCAGCACCCGAATTAATGCCAAATACACCCACCGCCACAGCGATCGCTAGTTCAAAATTGTTACTTGCTGCCGTAAAAGCAACACTTGCAGCTTTGTCGTAATCCGCCTTGATGAGCCAAGCAAGATAAAAGCTGAATACAAACATCACAACGAAATAAATCAATAATGGAATCGAAATCCTGACGACATCTAAAGGGATTTTTAACATCAAGTTGCCCTTAAGACTGAACATCACCACAATCGTAAATAGCAATGAAATGAGAGTGATCGGGCTGATTTTGGGAATAAAGACATTCTGATACCAAGTTCTCCCATTAGCTTTGCTCAGAAAAAAGCGCGTCAAAAATCCTGCGATAAAGGGAATGCCAAGATAGATAGAAACAGTCTGTCCAATCTCGATGATGCTCACATTGACTATAGTGCTTCTTAAACCAAATAGCGGCGGTAATACCGTAATGAATACCCAAGCATAAAAACTATAGAACATCACTTGGAAGATGCTATTAAAGGCAACTAACCCTGCCGTATATTCGGAATTACCCTTAGCGAGATCGCTCCATACCACTACCATCGCGATACAGGGCGCAATCCCGATCAACATCAAGCCCACCATATATTCGGGTGAGTCTCGAAAAAAGGCGATCGCCAAGAGAAACATAAAACTCGGCGCAACGATCCAACTCTGAAATAGAGATAAAGCTAAGATTTTGCCATTGCGGAAGACATCGCCTAATTCTTCGTAACGTACCTTAGCGAAGGGGGGATACATCATCAAAATTAAGCCGATCGCGATCGCAATATTGGTCGTGCCAACTTGAAACTGATTGATCACCCGATCAACCGCAGGAAAAAGTGCGCCGATGGTCACACCAATCGCCATCGCCAGAAAAATCCAGACGGTCAAAAAACGATCAAGTATAGAGAGTTTTTTAATCGGCAGTATATGTGCCATGATTAATTTACCTAATATTGATTAATATCAATATTTATAATAATCGATATTTTATCACCTCGCATTAATTCATGGCACTATAAGTTTTATGAAGCCAAATCAATCGATTACCTGTTGTCCACCCCTATTAGAAGGTCGTCTTACCTCTGACGATGCCAACTACTTAGCGGCTATATTTCGAGTATTGGGGGAACCTGCACGTTTACAAATCTTGAGCTTAATTGCGGCTCAACCGAGTCAGGAAGTATGTGCTTGTGAATTAGTGGAAACTTTGGGGCTAGCTCAGCCGACGGTCAGCCATCATCTCAAAGTTCTATATGAAGCAGGTTTACTAACTAAGGAACGGCGTGGAACTTGGATTTACTATCGCATTTTGCCCGAAAAATTAGCGATGTTGCGAGCCGCTTTGTCATAAAAAAGCTCTGACAAGTTAAAGTTTGTAATGCAAAATTAAAAATGCTAGCGAATTTACTGGTTTTTGGGTAGATGTGATGCAGGCTTTGTCCGCATCACATCTACCCGATGCGTAAATCCTAATTTAGGCAAACCAACGGGGCTATCTGTGTTTCTTTGTGTCACAATATGGACTACTTTAATACTTCCAGAGATTGCAGAACTTTGTTATATTCCTCAAAATTGATCGGATTACAAGGCTTTCCATTGATAGACAATCCACCTGTAATCAAAGACTGATTTTTCGCGTTCTTCCGAATCCATCCCCAGTGCTGCAAGGTTCCATTACGAATATGCTTTCCCGAAGATACTTCAACTATTCCCACCTTCGTATCAATTTGCATCTTACTCGGATTTTCTTGCCACATTGACTGATAGCCAGACCCTGCTTCAAGACAGGTGTTGTCTGTACCGATATATTGAATATTGTAAAAAGAATAGTCAGCAATTTGTGAGGTTTGCTTTTTGTATGCCTCAAATCTACCAAGTTTAGTTCCCACAGGTAAATAAGTCGGGAGAATCACTTCTATTCCCAATTGGGACAATTGTTCTTTTTGCTCTAGGGACAAGAGATTATCGGAATTGCTAGGATTGGATGCGATCGCACTTTGATTTATTGCATTATTGATACTGGTATTTTCGCCAAAATCTAGCACTTTTAGTGCTTGTAGCACCTTGTCATATTCTGCATCACTAATAGAATTGCAGCGAATATTTCTACCCTCTAGACTAGACGGCATCCAACCACCAGTTCTTAGCATATATCCACTATTTGGTGAACCACTAGGAACGCTAAAGCTTCCCATCGTAATTGGCTTATCTTCAATATTGCCATAAATAATAGTCACGTCCTTATTACTAATTGGAATCTGCATAAACCTTCTTGACAATCGCGAAGTCGACATCGCAGGATCGGTATTCAAGGAAATATCGAAACAGGCACCATCTTCTCCTTTATAAAGAATGGAATAGTATGCATAGCTTCTAGACCGCAACTCCTCTCTACCAGCCTCAAGTTTGATTACTCGAAATCCCGCAGGAAGATAGGTCGGCACAACAATAGGTACTGACAGTTCTTTTAGCTTGTCTTTTTGTGCTGCATCCAGAAGATCTCCTGTGGCTTGGGCAACTTGAGCTAATGGAGTTGCGGTTACAGAGTTGGTGGGACTAGCAGACGATTCTGACTTTGCAGTTGCGGCTACTGAAGCATCGCTAGAACTGGTCGTTGGTTTAATGGCAATAGGATTGCTACAACTAACAAGAGTACTTAGATACAAGCTTGTAAAGATACATGATGCAAGTTTGGATAGTTTGCTCATTACAAGATTATGTTTTTAAGCTTATGCTTTTATTATATTGTTATATACAGCATCCTGTAGAATCATCTAGTTCAATTTGCTGTTATATTTTAAATCCTCTAATTTTTGCCATGCTGCGCCACTACTGATAATCTCTTGAGCATAGGTGATCGCCTCTGTAATATCTCCATGCAATCCATAGAGCCAGAGATAAAAGCCACAGTTCCACAATAATGAGTTGAGATACTCGGAAGGTTCATTTTTAAGAGCAGAGATGATTTTTGCTGCGATTTCAGACGCACCTGCGATCACAGGATCTTCTAAACTAAAGCCGTAATCTTTTGCCGATAGGGTCAAGCGCTCAAAGCGATCGCCTCGATTAATGCCGATAATTGCTGTACGCGATCGCGGTAAATCAACGCTTCCTTCCCAACCTTTTACTGTTGCAAACTCAGTAATACCATGCTTGGCAAATGCTTCTCGAATATTCGTCTCAGTGGGTGGATGCACAAATCCTGACACGATTAATTGTTGACCCTGGTAGGGAGACCACATTAGCTCAATGGTGGCAAAGGGGGGACGCTTACCGATTTGCTCACGATAGGGAACGATACTTTGAGCAAGGGGAAAATGTTTGGGCAGATAGACAAATCCCAAATGATGCTGTTCTAGATTTTGCTGTACTTGGGCAAGCTCTAAACTTTGCCAATTCAGTCCCAATTCATGCCAGATCTCAATCAATGGCAGCCCTTCCTTAGTAGGCATCCGATCGCCTCCATGCATTAACACAGGAATTCCTGCTGCAGCCAGTACAATTGCAGTTGCAGGATTAATCGGCGCAGTTTTGGATCGCCCGTCGTAGGGTGATCCCAATACTAATACCCTTTTATCAGTAGAGATTGCTGCGACCTTTGCCCCCAAAAGTTTATAGGCATCCAGCATTCCTGCTAACTCATCACTGGTTGGACGCTTAATCCGATGGGCGATCATAAATGCTCCGATCTGTGCAGGAGTCGCTTCCTCTTGCAACATAATCACTGTGGCGCGTTCTGCCTCTTGGCGCGTTAAGCTTTTGCTGGTATGTGTACCGCTACCCACCTTACGCAAAAATTCACGAAATTCTTTACTCATTACTCTTTGGGTAAATTTAATGCAAAAGTCGGTTAGATGTTGAATTATCTCACAGGCTTGCCTGTAAAAATTGGTAGTGAGTAGAGCAAAGCTTTACCCATAAACATTTTTAAGAAGTAAAAGCACTTTTTAAGATGACGGGAATTTCCCGTTGTACCATTTCGGCAGCGAGCTTACAAAAGTATTGAATCGGTGGAATTTGAATGCGATCAATGGTTGTCACTAGGACAATTTCGCGAGTTAAGCTGGGTTCACCGAGCGATCGCACCACCAAGTCAGGATCGTAGTTTAACTCCACTAAAAAAGTTTCAGGCAACAGCGCAATCAAACTACCCTGCTTTACTACTCCTCGAAAAGCTTCAAGCGCATTTAGTTCCAAAGCAGCATTCAGGCGAATTCCCTGACGATTGAACTGATCTTGCACTAGGCGCTGTAATCCATAGCCATCCTTAAATACAGCTTGTGGAAAGTTATCGAGATCCCTCCAAGTTATAATTTCTTTTTTGCTCAGTGGATGTTGAGCGGGTAGCAATAATTGAATCTTTTCTTCATATAATCTTGTGATCACCATTTCTGAACTCGCTGTCAGAAATGGATTATTCATTACAATCGCAATATCAATTAAGCCATCTTTGAGAACCTTAAGAGCGCGATCGCTTCCTAATGTCGTTACCCGCAGTTGTACGTTTGGATAGGTTCGTGAAAATTTTTGCAGTATCGGCGGTAATTGATAGGCACAGGCTGAGGGAATTCCCGCAACACAGAGTTCTGTTTGCTTACCCGCTTGCAAATCGGTTAGCTCCTGCTCGGCAGTTGCCCAGATCTGACAAATTTTCTTGGCATGAGGTAATAGGCGATCGCCTCCCAAAGTCAGCTTGGCATTCCCCTGACGATGAAACAATGATAAGCCAACTGTTGCCTCCAGAGACTGCACTTGTCGGCTGATCGTTGATTGACTAACGCCACACTTCTGAGCTGCCTGTTGAAAGTTTCCCGTTTCTGCAACTGCTAAAAAAGCCTGTAACTGTTCCAAACGCATGAGAGATTAACGACATTCTAGTTAAGCCTGCCATCATTAAGCCGCTTCTATGTTTTCAGAAAAGTAGCATCGGTAACAACAAGCTATAAGTTGACTGGTGCAAGTACTGAAAAGGTCTGGAACTAAGCATTGGGTATATTTGAATCGGTATTTGCTCACACTACATCTACCTAAAACCTAACAAATTCATTAGGTATTTTGTCGCCTCAATTCCTAAGCTGTTTTTGGGGATTTGACAAGAGTCAGCACTTTATGTCACCACTCAATGAGGTGTTGAGACTTAGCAACTGAAGGCAGCATTTGCGAGGACTAGAAAGGCGATCACACTTACAAAAAACTTTGCTGAAAAGACGAGAACATCAAAAATAGTCATTGCCTTATAGGGTTAGAGGGTGGAAAGAGCATTTGCCAAAACTAAAACAGCAATTGAACCAGCGTAAAACTTGAAAATAAATCCGCCGAAATGAAATACTGACATTGTTTTGCTCCTCACTTTCTTAATGCTCGATGTAGTTAGTATCAAGCTTTTCCATAAGTAGTGACGTGACATACACCTTTAAGGTTGCGTGATGATCTAGACTCAAAAGTGTGATCGCGATCGCAGCTTTTAAAAAGAGCTATATCTTTCTTCAGCAAAAGGCTCACCCCGATGATGATAACCATTGCGCTCCCAGAAGCCCAGTTTCATCTTATCGAGAAATTCTAAACCATTAATCCACTTGGCACTTTTCCACGCATAGAGATGCGGAACTACTAGGCGCATTGGACCTCCATTGTCGATGGGTAATGGTTGATCAAACAGAGTATGAGCGAAAAAATTCTCTGATCTCGCAAAATCTTCCATCGCAATATTTGTAGTGTAACCACCATAGCAATGTTCCATTAAATGTAATGATCGTGGATCTACTTCGATATATTTTAAAAAATCCGTAACTCTTACTCCTTTCCATTTCACATCTAACTTTGACCATGTAGTTACACAATGGAAGTCCGCCGTAAATTCAGTTTGTGGCATCGCCATAAAGTCGTCCCATGTGAAGGTTTTCTCAGTGGCAAGCCCCCAGATTCGTAATTGCCAATCTTGACGCTTGATTTCTGGCGTATCTCCATAGGTCATGATTGGGAAGCCATTAGTAAGTCTCTGTCCTTTAGGAATGCGATCACTATTTGAGCGCGATTGAAATAAGCCGCCAAACATAGAAAATCCTCATGCACAATATCTTTGCTCAATATTATCGCTATTATCGCTTGAACACTTTTACCCAAAAATCATAGATAAGAATTGATGGCGCTTCGCGTTGCCTATCCTTATCACAATTTCAGGACTACCAAATGAACATCGCTATATAGCAATCCTTAGGACTTACGCAAACCGAACGAATTTCTTAGGATTGAGGTAGATGTGGTGCGGGCGAAGCCCGCACCACATCTACCCAATGCGTAAGTCCTAAATCCTAAATGGATTGTGGAAGCACACTCCTTCGGGGTACACTTCCATAATCCGAAAAATCTACAAATGATTTCGGACTGCAATGGCAAAAGTGTTAATCTTATAACTGGATGATGCTAAGGAAAGCATTATGCTATAGCAAAAGTTTTGTTTGGCTTGCGATCATGTCCCTCACAGGATTACCGAATATTTTGCATAACATTCAGTCACGCACGAGTTGGCAGCAGCGCTGTCAATATTTGCTGATTGTCGAAAAATGGGCAGATATCGTGGGCGAGTCGGTAGCTAAGCAAACATGTCCGATAGGGGTATATCAAAAATCATTGCAAGTGGCGGTATCTAGTCCTGTGTGGTCACAGGCTCTTGCCTTTGAGCGAGTACGTCTCTTAGCCAAAATTAATCAGTTATTGGGGAGTACCAATAGTTTCACGATCGCCGATATCCATTTCTCAACAGCCAAATGGGCAACTCATCAGCAGATGCTGCAACAGAGTAAAGTTGTCACCGCCGATCATCCCAGTTATTTACCTGCGATCACTACAGATGCACTTAAAAAAAATGCTCAAGGTTATCAGCAAAAGCAAGTCACTAAACCGCCCGAAACTGTCAGCGAGGCATTTCAGCGTTGGCAGGAAGTGATGAAGTTAAGGGCTAAACAAATGCCAAAATGTCCTCGATGCGATCGCCCTGCATTGATTGGCGAAATATCCCGTTGGCAAATGTGCCGAGTCTGTGCGATCGAACATTTATTTAACTAACCCATGCCTATTTACCTAAGGGACTTGACGAGAAAAAAGGTACTTTAATCAATCAAACTGTGGTTAATAATTTTCGCACCGATGAGGGTAGCGACCTATCCGCCACGCTAATATCTTGCTAAGCCCTATCTACTGACTCCAGAGGCTATAAATCTCTGTTAACGACTTCCTACTATAGCCTTTACCAGTCTGGTGAAGTACAGGTTTGTTTCCCTGACAAAGGCGAGGAAATAAACCTACGTACCTCGGTTGCTTGAAAAACTCTATATTTATTTGAGCATCATGATGCTTAGTGGAGTTGGTTTAGTAATATTTCTGCTAAGTAGCTGGGTGCAAAATGCTGAATTGTGGCACAAGCTTTGTGTGCGTCAATGCAAATCAAAACCCAAACTTAAAGTGGCATTGCAAAGCAATGCCACTTTAAGTTTGGGTTTAAGTCCTGAGTAACTTTTGTGGTGCTATAGATCTTTGTTTTCCTTGAGTAACTTTGCATATTCTTGATCCGTCAAATCTTGCTCAGTGGTGTAGGCAAGATTATTTTGACTGATTACCTCTTGCTTAGTGGCAAAGGTACGTGCAAAGTTGAGCTTTTCGTGCAGAGTTGATGAGGGATTTTTTAGTAGTTCGTTACGAGCGGCGCGTTTTTGGTTGCGATCGCTAATCCCACCATTCAAGTACTGCAAGACAAAATAGCGCACCAAAGGCGTAGATAGGAACAAAACAGCATAACCTAGCAAGAATCCATAGGCAGCTTTGATAAATCCTAAAAATCCAACTAGAGATGTGGCTAATCTGGGATTACCTAGCAAACTGCCCAAATAGAGCGAGGCAACTAGATAGAAAACCCCTAAACCGATCGCTAGAGCAATCTTGCCTTGAGAAGCTTGGCTAAACTTCCAGAGCTTTTCTTGCAAATAGGAATGGCTAACCTTGACTTTGCGCTCCGAGGCAACTTTTTGTAAGTCAGGAAACTTATAGGCAAGGGTTCCCGCATCGCTAACTTCTGGAAAACCGTTAAATTTCGACAAGACGGGAATCACAAAATATTCATCACCCTCTAGGCGGCTAGTTTCATCGAGATAGGGGGCAATTTGCTCAGCGACGACGACACCGTTATTACTGCGAATCATCGCCGCAATTTCACGCCAACGACGCTCTTCGAGATCAGCGTTAGGATTACCATCACCAAATAAAAATGAAAAGACGCTTTCTAAAAAGCCCATGTCATCGGGATCGCGTTGGCGGATACGCTCTGGCTCATAGTAGTAGGGATCGAACATGATAAACGGATTGCCAAAGGGATTGCCCCAGCCCCCCATCCAGATAAATCCACCACCACCACGATTATCGCTACGACGATCATCGCGATCATTACCACTACGCTGACTGTTTAGAGCGATCGTGGCGGCAATAATACCTAGCACCACGATAATAATCGAGACAATTAGCAAAATGCCAAAGGAAATCCGAATTCCGTAAAATACCCATTTCCAAACCCCTTTTAGCAATTCCTTGACCTGTAGCCAAAATGAACGATTGATCAGGATTTGGCGGAAATTCGGAGCAAATTTATAGGCGATCTCGCCCGACTCGGCAACTTGGAGATTGCCACCCGTTTCCGAGGCAAGGGCTAATATTTCCCGTTGGGCGGTATTTAAATCAAGTCCAGACTGAGCCGCCACATCGCCTATCGTGACCCGATAGTTGAGCTTTTCGACGGCTTCCATGACTGCGGTACGAGTTGCCATAGGCTTTCACTAATCTAACTGCTAGGACTATTATGATTGAAATATAGCTTTTTTGAAGTATATAGATTGTCCCGCAAAAGGTAGGACACCCTCTAGTAAGCAAGATCTGAGATGCGCTATTCTCATCTCAGATAGCCAAAAGCAGTTTTTAAGGTATTTGTCATGCAGCAAGAACCAATGCGATCGCCTGCAAATTTAGATTTCACTTCAGAGTCAACGGGGAGAGATGATTCTGAGTTTGTTTTAACACCGACACAGGAAGCCGCCATGTTCTCGGAATATGGCACTGGTGATGATTCTGCCGACGATCTCCAAGATCCCGATGGTGAGAACGAAGATAGCGATCGCTTAGCTCAGTCCAAAGACTTGCTGGAGACTGATCCGAATTCGGAAATACGACATTTTCATAATCATTACATCGGCAATATGGATCTGCTTGCCGATAAGCCAACGGTCATGCAATACCTAGATGCCCATCAGGGATGGTTTCGACGTTGTGCCCATCCCTTTAAAGCTGATCCAATCGGGGAAACTGGTTATGCAATGGGGATTGGTAAGGTGGGAGCCTTAGGCTTTCAGGTAGATGCAAGGGTCGGTCTAGATTTGTTGCCTCCCGATGCCAATAGTGTATATCGGATTGTGACTATTCCCATTCCCGATCAGGAGCCACAGGGCTATGAAGTGGATTTCCATGCAGAGATGCGCCTAGAAGAAAAGACTTTGGAATTACGAGCTGGGGAAAAAATTGGTAATAATCCCTTAATTACATCGATTGAATGGGATTTAAACCTGACGGTTTCTCTGCATTTTCCTGCCTTTATCCAGAAGTTATCGAGGGATATGATCCAGAAAACGGGGGATAGCGTCCTTGGTTTCATTGTTCAGCGTGTTTCTAAAAGTCTGACTGCTAAGGTACAAGATGACTTCCATAAGACCCATGACATTAAAGTTCCGAAACAGATTAAGCTCAGAAGATAGCATTTGACCAAGGAAAAAGGTAATTTGCAGAGATTTAGATAGCTATGTTGCGTATTTGATAACGGGCATTGCTAAATCTCCCAAACTTGAGATGAGACAAATCGCAATGGCAAAGATGATCCGCTCACTAAGCGATCGCAATATTTGCGACAGGAAGTAATAAATTAACGCGAGTTCGGGATAATTTGAAACGGGCTTTTAAAATTTGCCAGCTTAACCAGAACTGACGTTAAATTATTTGCAAATTCTCTCTGAGTTTATTACAGCCTGTTGAGGCTTTGAGTAGTACAGAAATATTTTTGAAAGCGGCGTGAAGCGCCGTTTTCAAAAATATTTCTGGGTTTTAAGTAAGCGCAAAGCGCTGTAATTCTGCATCCCAAATTTTTGCGATTTGCACGGCGTGAATCACCACTTAAAATCAGGTAAAATTGGGTAGATTTAGTGTAGGCAAAACCCGCACTAAATCTACTCAAAACCTAGTAAAAAAGAAAAAGTCGCGGATCTGAATATCCACAGATTGCTCTCTTTTTGCCTTAACTTGTAAGTAGCTAGACATAAGTAAACTAAAAACCGAGAATTTTGTTCCGCCCGCGTAGCGGGCGGAACAAAATCTGGTTTTTAGTTTTAATTAAGTTGAGCTACTTATCTCAGATCAATCAAGCTATCATTAACTTGATTTCAACTAATAATGGAAAAACATTATGGAGTTATGGAGTTTTGTGATCGGTGCAGGTATTTTCTTTGGTCTTGGAGGTTCATCTTTCAAAATTATTAACCAAGGCGAAGAAGCACTAGTCGCATCCTTTGGCAAATACAAACGCAAGCTTCCTGCGGGGCCGCACTTTATTCTGCCATTTATTGATACTGTGAGTTTTAGAGGCTCGATCAAAGAGCAAGTACTTGACGTTCCTGCCCAACAATGCATCACCCGTGACAACGTACCCATTACTGCTGATGCAGTTGTGTATTGGCGGGTTATCGATATGGAAAAAGCATATTATCGCGTCGAAAACTTGCGGCAAGCGATTATTAACATCATTCTTACTCAGATTCGAGCAGAGCTAGGTAGTCTAGAGCTTGACGAGACCTTCACCGCTAGAAATAAAATTAACGAACTTCTATTGCGCGATCTTGATGAAGCGACCGAACCTTGGGGGGTGAAAGTCACGCGAGTAGAGTTGCGAGATATCTTACCAGCCAAAGCAGTGCAGGAGTCAATGGAATTGCAAATGACCGCAGAGCGTAAAAAACGTGCGGCAATTTTGACCTCTGAAGGCGAACGTGAAGCTGCGATTAATAAAGCGCGAGGTTTAGCAGACTCGCAGTTACTGAATGCTGAAGCTTCGCAAAAAGCTGCCATCTTAGAAGCTGAAGGACAGAAACAAGCAAGAATTTTAAGAGCGGAAGCGGAACGTCAGGAACAGGTGCTCAAGGCTCAAGGTACGGCTCAAGCGATGCAGGTACTATTGCAATCCATGAAAGGTAATTCTCAGGCACAGGAAGCCTTGCAATTTTTGTTAGCTCAAAGCTATATCTCGATGGCAACAACTGTTGGATCTAGCGGTAGTAGTAAGGTCATGTTTATGGATCCGCGATCACTACCTTCGACTCTAGAAGGATTAAAGTCAATAGTTGATGTCCCCGAATCAGGCGATTTCCCCAGTAAAGATTGGACGAAATAGTTGAAAAGGCTCGTTTAGAGAGCCTTTTGCATTTGTATAGTTTATACAGATGGACTAATCGGAATCCGCTTGAGCAAATGATATTTACAACCTGTAGCAAGAATATGAACGCGCAAATTATGAATCGTCAAAGGTGCAGAACCGCTTACCCATAGTTGATTGCTGTAGGAGACTTCCCCAGGATCGACCACGGTTACTGTACCACGCCCCATCACCCGCATGATGTTATTTGGTTCAAAGATGGCTACGGTGTCCTCATCAATGCCAATGCCAATGCGATCAGGATGCGCGGCGATCGCCGTCATCAGACGAGCCATACGGTTACGGTTATGGAAGTGCTGATCAACAATAATTTCAGGCAAAATATTTAAGCCTGTGCTCATATTGACTAGTTCCTTATGGGGAGACTCACCACTGCTACCACCCGAAATCATGTGATAGCCCATCGCGGCAGCCCCAGCACTTGTACCCGCCAGAACTAAACGCTGTTCCGCAATCCGTTTGGCGATCATAATGGCAAAGGGAGTATCAGCAATCAGACCACAAAGACGCAACTGATCGCCACCTGTCATAAAAATCCCTGTAAAGCGATCAACTAATTTCTCGGCATCTGGATAGTCATGGTGAGGACGCTCACGAATATCGAGAACTTCAACATCCTTTGCGCCGAGATCGGTGAAAATATCATGATAAATTCGCCCGATAATATCAGGTTCTCTAGATGCACAGGGAATTATGGCAATTCGAGCTTGGGAGCCACCAGAGTTTTCTATAAAGGCTTTGAGAATCTTGCGGTCTTGTACTTTATCCTCGCCACCACCGATTACCATTACCGCCGACTTAATAATTTGAGTCATGCCCCTATCTGTTGCCACATCTTCATCTAAGTTCAGCATATTAGCAGATTGGTCAACAAATTGTTTTAGGCGATCAATTAGTCTAACACTTTGACTCATTTTGTTTTTTGCTGACTCCCCAATGTTGGAATTACCTCCATTGATGCTACATCGCTACAAAAGCTATACACAAGCTCAATTGTATAACTTTTGCGTAATCACAAATTAATTTTTGCCAAAAAATAAGAGCGCTGAGCGCTCCTTTTTAGTTGTGATTAATCACTTTGCCAGCATTCACGGCTTAACAAATCACAAATGCGATCGCGTAGTAGGTAATGATTTTCTTCTAATTCTCGTTCGATTTGGCACCATTCGCGATCACGAAAAAAACGGCAAAGTGTATGAATAGGCTGACTACGGCTAAGTCTTCCACTTTCGAGTAGATGTCTTGCTTCGTCTTGGATAGCGCCGATGGAATAATAAAGTGATTGCAACATAACCAGACTCTCTATGTAGGTTTTTGCGTAAGCAGGGGTTATAACCGATACAGTAATAACTTGTGTCTGTGTAGGAGAATACAAACCTTAATTATTTTCCCATGTAGTTATGCGCTCTTCATAAAATTACATGAAACTCAAAACAACAAAATATTTTCTTGATTTCATGAAGCTATAGAAAATGTAGTAATTTATACTTTTTGTACAAGGGTTTTGCCAAATAGCCCTTGGGGACGTATCAAAAGAACGATGAATAGTAGAGCAAAGGCGACAGCATCTTTGTAGGCGGACTGATCGGATGGGACAAAAGATTCGGCAAGCCCTAAAATGATGCCACCTACAACCGCTCCAGGGATATTACCTAGTCCGCCTAAGACGATGACAGCTAGCCCTTTTAAGCCAAAGCCAATGCCGAAATATGGTCCCGCGATGCTGACGCTAGAGCCAACTAATGTCCCTGCTAGACCACCTAAAAAACCTGATACAAAAAAGGTAAGCAAAATAAAAAAGTCAGTATTAATACCTAAAAGGCTAGCGGTTGTGGCATCTTCAGCAACAGCTTTCATCGCCTTACCAAGTTTGGTGAAGTTAATGCCGTAGGTCAAAATGGATAAAATAATCACGGACACGCTAAAAATCATAATTTGGACAGTGCGAATGTTGATCGGTTTATCAACCGTGCCGAAGTTGACTGCGGCGGGTAAACTGCCATAAATATTGGCGGGAAAGTTGTAGCTTTCTGCACCAACGAGATATTGAATGATATTTATGATCGCTACAGCTACTCCTAAGCTAGACACTAGGGTCAGTAAAGGATCGGCTTTGCGATCGCGTAGAGGTCGAAAGGCAATCCGCTCAATCAAAACGCTGACTCCACCTGCCAGTAGACTACTCACAAAAATGGCAACAAAAAACGGTAAATGTAATTCTTTGGGTAAGGAGAGATTGGCTAAGACCCCGTTAAATCCAAAGGCTCCTCCGCACAGCACATAGGTAAAATATGCACCAAGGGTAAATACAGCACCATGAGCAAAATTAATAATTCCTAAAATTGAGAATACGAGGGTATAGCCGAGGGCAAAAATGGCATAAACACTACCAATGGATAAGCCATTTAAAAACTGCTGCAAGAATACTGATAAGTCCATATGCTTTTATGAATTTTTCTTATGAAACTTTTTAAGGATTTTACACTTGTGCTTACTGGGCTAGCGATCGCCGTGACAGTTATGCCAGCATCATCAGCGATCGCGACACTCAAGTATCCTCATAAGCAGTATATCGATCAAAACCTCATTGCTACTGGTGCATCGCGAGTAATTGAACTACCTGATACTGGTATACAAAATGATAGTTGGAGTTGCGGTCCCAATTCCGCAGCAAGGGTATTGCGCTATTACGGACATGATGTTGACTATGCAACGGTTCGATCTGCTACGGATAAGAAGCTATTTTTGCCCCAAAAAATACGAAATCCCTTTAATAATCAGTGGATTGAAGTCAGAACAGGGACTCCACCGCAAACTCTACAACAGGTGATGCAGCGATGGGAAGGCGATCGCGTCAAGAAATCACCACAGACTAGCTTTAATCGCTTAATTAATTTAGTACGATCAGGTAAACCTGCGATCACCTTAGTAAGGGTTGGTAGTTTCTCGATTCCGTATATGGGTTCAATTCCCTATTTACATTGGATCGCTGTGACAGGAGTCGATCCCGTCCAACAACAAATTTATTACACTGATACCAATAGTCAAGTTTATGCTTTGTCTTATCAAGATTTTCAGTCTCGATGGGATTTGGGCTTAGATCGAGATGTAAGTAATGCGATCGCCAATATCCTCAAAAATAATGGTGTCGAAGCAAGGACTATAGTTTGGATTGATCGGTAAGGATTTGCATAGCAATTGAACCACAAGATATTTTTGGAAAGGATTGCTTTGCAATCCTTTCCAAAAATATCTTAGTTGTGGGTGCAAAGCGCTGTAATGCCAGATCAACCCGAACTGACATTAAGCATAGCCGACGACTAAGTAAGTGGCTATGCTTAGCTCATTAGTACCTCTTGCTGCTGAGACTCTAAGAACTCGCGAATACGTCTAATTTGGAAATCACGAGCATAAACGAGGATTTGCTTGGTGAAGGGGGTAAAAACAGAATCGGTTTCCTGTAGTAGCATAACTTCATCTTGAATGGCTAAAATATCGCCAATACGAGCCATTTGGATCAAGTTGTCTAGCGTAGATTTTGGAGGGTATATTAAGGGCTGAGTGGGCTCCTCAATATTGCGATTATTATCAAATCCATTCGTCAGTGATGGGTCACCAAGTGCAAGATCATCATATTGCCACTCTAAATTGAGCAGCGATCGCATCGTATGGAAGAGGTTATCGGGATTAACAGGTTTCGCAATGAAAGCATTGCAACCCACCTTTAGACTCAGTTCACGATCTTGACTAAAGGCACTAGCCGAAACCATCACAATCGCAGTTTTCTCAAACATAGACAACTGTCGCAACTGCTTGGTGGTTTCATGTCCATCCAGTTCAGGCATAACCATGTCCAGCAAAATTAAGTCTGGGGCAAAAATCTGTGCTTGTCTAATACAGTCATAGCCATCAATTGCTTCGGCAACAATAAATCCAAGGGGTACGAGCAGATCACTTAAGACCATTCTATTTTCAGTCTTGTCATCGACTACTAAGATTTTGAGGCGATCGCCATAGTAACCAGTGATTGTGCGACTATCAATAGCGGTTGTGGTACTGTGGTTGGCAACTTCTGTTAACTCAATTTCAAACCAAAAAGTACTACCTTCATTCAAAGTACTGGTGACTTGGAGTTGCCCACCCATCATTTCCACAATTTTTTGACAAATTGGTAAACCTAAACCAGTGCCAGAATAGCGGCGGGAGCGCTCACCTACCTGTTGAAATGGTAAAAAGATCTCTTCTAATTTATCGGGAGCAATTCCTACCCCTGTATCTGCAATTTCAAAGCGTAATTTGTAGTTCTTCTGTTTTGGATTGCTAGAGTTGGGTTCGTAGGGCTGAGCACTGACGCAGAAGGAAACGCTGCCTTGATCGGTGAATTTGACGGCATTCCCAAATAAATTGATTAGTACTTGTCGTAGGCGCTTCTCATCACCATACATTATTGTAGGCAAAGGGGTGAGTGGTTGATAAGTCAATTTCACGTCCTTGGCATGGACTTGTAATTGAAACATATCAGTGATACTTTGCAAGAGTTTAGGAAGGTCAAACTCACTAGAATTGAGTTCGAGTTTTTTTGCTTCAATTTTAGAAAGATCGAGAATGTCATTTAACAGCGTTAATAAATGCTCACCACTGCGCTGAATGATTTCTAGCCCTGAGCGATGTTTTTGCGGATCATTACTGCGCTTGAGAATTTGGGCATAACCTAAAATCCCATTCAAAGGAGTGCGTAACTCATGGCTCATATTGGCGAGAAAGTCACTCTTGGCTCGGTTTGCCATGTCTGCAATTTCTTTGGCAGATTGGAGTTCCTTTTCTGCCCGTTTGCGATCAGTAATATCTGTGCCAACTGAGAGAATCTCTATTAATTTCCCCTGATCATTATAAATGGGCTTATTTGACCAAGTTACCCAGACTCGTCTGCCATCTTTACAGATATTCTCATTCTCATTGAGTTGATATTTCTCAGGGTTCTGACAGATATCCTCAATCATTTTACGAAGGTCGTCGCCTGTCACACTTTGAGTAGAGACAATGGTTTCTAGAACGCAAGAACCGATTATATCTTCTAATTGACATCCAAAAAATTTTAATCCATAATCATTTAAAAAGCAAATGCTTCCTTGGGTATCCCAGCGTAAAATGATACAGTTAGCGGATTCAACGAGATCACGATATTTCTTTTCACTCTCTTTAATATTCTCTTCGATTTTTTTTCGATCACTAATATCTTTTATTGCATAAATTGCAAATACTTGACCACCAAATTCAATGGTTTCCGAAGAGATTAATCCTGTAATAATTTTGCCTGCTTTGGTAACAAAACTTGCCTCGTAGTTAAAAACTCGACAATCTCTTTCTAAAATTGCCAACATGCGATCGCGTTCCTGCAAGTCTAGCCATAGATTTAAATCAGAGGGAGCAGCACCAATTGCCTCTTCACGACTATAGCCCGTAATCTCCGTCCATTTGTCATTGACATCAACATGTTTGTTTGTGCCAACTGTAACTAGAGCCATGCCATCAGGACTAGACCGAAACGCTTTAGCAAATTTCTCCTCCGATTCGCGCAGAGCTGCTTCTGTCATTTCATGCTCGAGAATCTCCTGCTGAAGAGCTTGTGTACGTTCATCAACTTTCTGCACTAGTAATTGCGAATATTCCTCCAATCTGGTGTGGGATTTTTTCAGTTGGCGACTCATCTGATTAAAGGCTGTCGCTAAGATAGCTAGTTCCTTAACCACACAAGAATATTCTACTTTTTGATTGAGATTTCCATTGGCGATCTCTTGACTAGCTAAACTTAATTGCGTAATGGGACGACTCAACCAACGTGCCGAAATAATGCCAAAGATCGTAGTTAAGCTCAATGCAACAAAACATAGGATTAGTGTTGAAGTTGTATTTTCTCTGATTTGTGAAAGAAACTCTGATGTGGGGGTAACGACAACAATGCTCCAATTCAATCCCCTCAACTTCGATGTATCCTTTAGGCTAGCGACCTGTAAGTAATAATTTTCTCCATCAAATTTAATTACTGACTGCAACACTGACTGCAACAGTTGATGATTATCCATAGTCTCTTGTGATTTGAGCCATTTAGCTACTTGTTGAGTTAATGGATCTTGACTTTGGGTTGCAAAAATTCGCTCAGGTTTACTGTATTGACTATTTTGATAGTTAGAAGTAGCTATCGTAGCTTCTAAATTAGAACTTGCCACTAATCTTCCTGCATGATCAACAATAAATGTCTGTCCCTTTTGACTAACTTTAGTTTCCTTTAGAAAGCGATTAATATCGCCTAGCCTCATTGATACGCCTAATACTCCTTGAAAATCTCCATTAGGGTCGTAAATTGGTTTAATAGCTGTGATGGCTGCTTCGCCAGTCATCGACTCAGTATATACTTCGCTCCAAGTACTCTGCTGAGTCTCTATAAGTTTTTGATACCAAGAGCGATCGCTTAGTTTGATGCGATTTTTTGCCATCAATGGTGATTTTGCTCTACCCAAATTGTCTGCCATGTAGATGGCTGTAGCATCTTCTACGGTGAATTGATTTTTGATACGTCGTGCACCAATATATTGTCCTGATGTATTAGTGACGTAAATATTACTGATATGTGGAAAGTCTTGTAACTCTTTCCAAAATAGAGTTTGGATTCGCTGCTCATTAGCGCCATTGAGTTGATCTAAATCAACATCGTTCGCATTGATTTGATTGAGGATATAGGGAAGCTCTAAATAGGAATTTAACTGGTCTTGGACTTGTTCTGTAACTTTGCGATGGAGTTGATTGTTGAGGTTGCCGATCGCTTCATGGGCATTGCGGAAAGTCAACCAACTAATTAAGCCAACGATGCCAAAGGTGCTGAGCAGAAATGGTAGTGTGATTAGCACAATCAAAGGTATTTTGAATCCATTGCTTTCACAATTGATACTAGCTCCAGTTGCGACTGCTTTAGCAGTGGTGGTAGGAAGGATTGGTGTGGTCATAGGCTTTTTACGCAAAACCTAGTCTCCTTAAAGCGAGGAGCCGATTTTGCCAGACTTGAGTTTCTTGGGGAGAAATTTGAATTGCCCTATCATAGGCGGTGATCGCTTCTTCTAGTTTACCAAGTCCACTGAGAGCATTGCCAAGACTATACCAAGCAAAGTAGTCATCAGGATTAATTCCCAAAGCACGCTCATGACTGGCGATCGCATCTTCATAAAGTTCTAAACGGCTAAGTACCAAGCCACGATTATTCCAAGCATAGTAGTCATCAGGACGGATTTCTAAAGTTTTATCATAGCTGGCGATCGCTTCTGTATAATTGCCCCAATTCTCCAAAGCCTTGGCTCGACTGTACCAAATTTGATGATCACGTGGTTTGTACTCTAGGGCACGATCATAACTGGCTACAGCTTCCCCATATTTACCAATACTTTCAAGGGCATAGGCTAGGCTAAACCAACCTTGCACATAGTCAGGTTTGAGTGCTAAAGCTTTTTCGCAATTTTCGATCGCTTCTTCATGCTTACCGAGAAAGGTATAGATTAAGCCCTTACCGCCATAGGATTGGTAGTAGTCGGGCTTATGTCTAAGAGCAATATTGTAACTATTGATTGCCTCTTCATAACGTCCCAAAATACTTAAGGAAGTTCCCAAATTATGCCATGCTACATAAAAATCTTCTTTGCAGGAAATTGCTTGGCGATAGTTATCTACGGCTTCTTCATGGTGATCGCTTATATCTAGAGCAACTGCCCGGTTATACCAAGCCAAATGATTATCATTACGAATTCGTAAGGCAAGATCACAGTTGGCGATCGCCTCTTGACAGCGATTTCCTGCAACTAATAGCCCACCCTGCTCTAGCAATAACTCAATGCGTCGTTCAGAAATTAATGGCTGAGCATCAATTAACTTCTGGAGATCTTTATATTTGCGATCGCGCTCTTCCTCACTTATTTGAACATAGGCTTCATAGTAATCACCCCCCACCCAACGAAAAGTTTCTTGTCGCAGTAACTCCATGTCCGTGGGGAATTCAAATACCTCAATGTAATCATTAAAAAGTTCTGGAGATCTATTAATAAAAAACTTAAGGGCAAATAATGGCAATAGAAATACAAAACAAATTGAAAATTGCTCTTTAAGCTTGGATTGCAATAAACTTAAATGGGCTAGTGGTCGTGTAATATTTTTTAGCTTTTCGCTTAAGCTACTATCAGCAATATCTTCAACTTTGGCTTTTAAAAACTCTTCGATATTTGTAACAAATAATACATTTGCCTTATGTAAATCTTTCCTCTCAACTAGCAACTCATAGAAATCATTGATCGGCTGATCAAGTCTTAATACATGGATACTTCGATGGGGTATATCTCTTATTGCCCTTTTTATAATTTGCTCCCCTTCATCAGGTGAACAACGCACAAAAAGAGTAGCAAAACCTTGTTTTTGCCTCAATAGATTTAATAAGGTTTGATATTCTGTCTCTGGATTTTTTAGAGCATCTTTGTCCCAAGTGTTTTCAGTGTCATTCATAGCTCTCCACGTTGACAGACAAGCCAACCAAAGCAAATTTGTAAAAAACTTTGCTACTGGTGATTACAAAAATAAATACGGTACAAAATACAAAACTAGTTTATTATAAGTTGCTCAACTTAATTAAAACCTAAAACTAGATTTTGTACCGCCCGCGTAGCGGGCAGAACAAATTTCTCGGGTTTTAGTTTACTTATATCTAGCTACTTAGTAGTCCTAAAACATTTTGGTAGTCATGCAATGTAATTGTGCTGCGGGCGCTTCGCGCCCGCAGCACAATTACTAAAAAAATTACTTTACAGCACTACCACATTTTATTGAGGATTATTGAGGGTTACTATGGTTTAGGCATCGTATACTATATCTACTAGCTCTAAGTCTTGTTTAGTTCCTGCGAAGGGATTATCTGGGGTCAGAAAAAGCATACAGTGACATTCTTTGCGTTCACGCATTGGCACACAGGGACAATTCCAATAGGTATCTTTAACTTCAGCTTCCTTGTCTTCGTAATAACGGCAAGGACAAAGAGGAGAACCAAATTCTTCTTTATGTTTTGCTAATCCTTCGATAACAGCGTTTGTTACGCTAGGATCGGAGCAAAAAAAAGTGCCTGTGTTTTTGGCATATTTTTCGGAAAACTTTCTCATGGCTTCAAAGTTTTTGGAGGAAGCTTTATTTTTCCCACGGTCTGACTCTGACTCTGGTTTAAGTGACATAAATAAAAAAATTGCAAATAGACGGCTAATTATTACCTATATCATGAAATCGCTACGATACCATCGCGAGAAATTGTCTGAATTAAATAATTGCAAACAAGAATTTTTGCTAAAGTAATAACTAGGGAAATTAAAGATCTATCAGCCTTAACCGTAAATATGGCATATAGCGTTTATCAGACTTCTGAAATAGGGTTTGCGGAGGTAAACATCTGTAACTTGCTTGAAAAAAGCTATATGGCAAGTATGGCAAACATATATGACAAACATATGGCAACTACAGTGGCAGTTAAAGTCAAACTTTATGTTTGTGTGAGATTAGCGATCGCGGCAATCTTGATCAACTTGATCAAGATGATTGTTGGCATTTCTATGGTACACGCCAATGATGCTGATAGTTCTACCGAGAAACTCGGTGCAGTAAGGACTTTGCCAAGTTTACAGACCAGAGCACAACCTCCCTTACAACCGTCAACTTTACACCTTGGGATGTTGCAGAAGCAGTTTTTTGAATATGCTAAGGACAATAATTGGGTGGCGATCACTACAATCCATCGCGATAAATTTACGGTACATCAGTTGCAACCAGGGGGTGAAGGTTTGTATGCCTTGCCTGATCGCCAACTAGTCTATGTGCGTGGTTTTATCGCTAATGTTTACTTTGAGAGCGATCGCTTAGTGGGTATTCGTTTAGTACCTGATAATCGCGATCGTGCTCTGACTGCTCCCAAATTATTAATCTTAGTGCGGGCATGGTTCCCAGATGATGCCTTAAGTGTGATCTATCAAGTCGCCCCATCAGATCCTCGTAAGAGCATAGTTGAAACATTAATTGGTACTATACCTAAGGTTTTTGAGTGGGATTTAGGGAAAACGAGTTTGCCCTTTTGTCGTACCATAGTTTTTCCTGCCCCTTTTCCCATCAATACTTTTTCAACATGTAGTCTTAAATTGTAGGAAGCGCTAAGCGTTAAAAAAATAGTTTCAATTCCTTTTGCGTAATTCCTAATTCATTTGATCGATAATTGCATCTGCCATTTGTTTCTCAATCCTTCTAAATATACTGACAAATTATTCTCCATGCAAAAACGAGTTCTATCTGGTGTACAACCAACTGGCAACCTCCATATTGGCAATTATTTGGGGGCTATTCGTAACTGGGTAGAGACTCAGACCGATTACGAAAATTTCTTTTGTGTTGTCGATCTGCACGCGATTACTGTCCCTCACGATCCGCAAACTTTAGCTCGCAACACTCGCGACATTGCAGCTTTATACATTGCCTGTGGTATTGATCCCAAGATTTCCACAATTTTTGTGCAGTCCCATGTATCCGCCCATGCTGAGTTAACATGGCTTCTCAATTGCATCACGCCGCTAAATTGGTTGGAGCGCATGATCCAATTCAAAGAGAAGGCGATCAAACAAGGGGAAAATGTGGGAGTAGGGCTACTGGATTATCCTGTACTAATGGCTGCTGATATTTTGCTATATCAAGCGGATTTAGTTCCTGTTGGAGAAGATCAGAAGCAACATTTGGAACTAACGCGGGATATTGCGGGAAGGTTTAATGATCAGTTTGCACCAGTTTTGAAAGTGCCTGAGCCACTAATTCGGAAAGAAGGGGCAAGGGTGATGAGTCTCACCGATGGCACTAAAAAAATGTCGAAGTCAGATCCTTCGGAAATGAGTCGGATTCATCTGCTCGATAAGCCCGATGAAATTGCCAAAAAAATCAAGAAATGTAAGACCGATTCTGTCCGTGAATTAGTCTTTGATGATAGCGATCGCCCTGAAGCAAATAATCTACTCGGTTTATACGCGATTTTTGCGAATAAAACTAAGGAAGAAGTCCAAGTTGAGTCGGCGACATGGCGTGGCTGGGGAGATTTTAAGACGGTGTTGATTGATGCTGCGATCAAGCATCTTGAGCCAATTCAATCTAAATATTATGAAGTGGTCAAAGAATCAGGATATCTGGATCACATCTTACAAGAAGGTCGCGAAAAAGCCTCTGAAAATGCCTTTAAAACCCTCAATGCTGTCAAAAATGCGATGGGTTATTTACCAATTTTATAGACATATAGGACTTTGCGTTTACTGAAAACCCAGAAATATTTTAACGTCAGTTTGACGAAGCTGAAAAACAGTGGGAATTGCTTCGCAATTCCCACTGTTTTTTTGCGATTTGTGCGGCAATTCGCGCCACTTTTTAACGTGATTTCGGGTTAAAGAAGGCTTCTTGGGTTGGTGACAATAAGCAATCAAGCCACAAATGACATTAATCATGACATTGATGGGACTGCGATGACGAGAATGTTCGATCTGTGAAATATTTTTGAGTTGGTCAATGATCGCTTCAATAATCGAGCGCTTGCGAGAAAACAACTTGTCAGTCAAGCGCATCAAGCGATTTTTCATATTGCGTTTGGGTTTAGCGAAGAACTCAATCCCAAAATCTTGGAACAGTTGAGATGCTAAAGATTGAGATACATAACCACGGTCAGCAAAGACTTTGCCAAACATGAATTTGAGTAAATCAGGGATCGGTTTACGGTCATCCACATTGCTTGGCGTAATTTGGATATTCAGCAGTTCGCCGCACTCATTGACGAGTAAATGCAGTTTGAAACCCAAAAACCAATCTACTGATGTCTTGCCACGAGCTGCTATCCCCTTAAAGACTTTGTGCTGGTGTATCCGTCGATTGTGGCAGATATCTAGTGATGTTGAATCTACAAAACTAATACCTGTACATTCGCCAAAACAATGTTTCAGGTATAGCGGTTTTCATTTTGCCTACGGCAAAATGAAAACTCAAAACTCTTAATGGGACTGATTTTTTGTTTTCAAATGAGTACACACTCATTTGAAAACCTCTATATATGCACAGTGGCATCATTGCTGCACCCATAAACTCGATAAACCTGTTGTAGCTTGGTAGTCTGGGAAACTCCTTCCACCAATATTTGCACACTTGTTTTTCATAGAAATGTTTGAAGTTGCGGTAGTGGTTTTGGTGAAAGCCGATCAGGATCGTCATGATTTCACTCATACTCAGACATCTTGTCCTTTGTCTTTGTTGTAAGCCATTGCCCAGCAACATTTGTCGCCATTTTGGCTCAAATATTTTGCAAAAATTATCGACATGGCAAAATAGGGCTTCTAAACTATTACTCATGGGAGTTACTTCGCTGAACTTGTTTTTCTTATTTTCAGCTTATCGGTTTCTCCGTTTTTTTGTCCTTTTCCTTATCCCGAACTCACGTTAATTAAGAACGCCTTTTGAGAATATCCTTTGCCATACTTAAGAAATAATCAGAATTAGAGGAAGCCAAAACTTTTTTCCCCTTTTGTGAACTAGAGGAATTGGAATCACTAGCTTTTTGAGCAATATCGAGATCAGACAGAACTACTGGCGTGATATCAAGAGTATTAGGTGGGAATACTTCAAATTGAGCTTGGGGTAAAGTTTTAGGTGTATATAGTAAGTAGACAATGCGATCGCCTTTTTCCCAATTCATATCTGCCGATACGATTTGTAATTGTCCTTTACGCTCAAATAACAATGGCAACAATATTCCTGCATTAAATAGAGTATTAAATCGATTTAGTTGCTCTTCAATTTCTTCAGATATCAATAGAAATTCTCCCACTCTCACTTCCCGTTGCAGAATATATTGATTCCAAGTTTTAATTGGTACACGGTTGCTAAAGGCTTGCTGAACTTCAGGCTGATTGCGATCGCTTTCTACCTCTTTGACATAAATGGCAAATACTTTAGGAGGATTAAATTCTTTAATTGCTAGTTGAGCAATCACGATATTCACATCAGTATTAATCGTCAGAGCGACAAAGGTTCCTACAGAATCAAGCCCTGCTTCAGCTAAGGATTTTGCATCTAGTCCATTACTAACAAAAGCAGGAATATCATATTCAGCAGCTTGTTTACAAAATTCAGCATTGGTATCAATCAATGCGACCCTGTGACCATTAGCTTGAAAGAGACGCGCTACGAGAATGCCAATAGGATTACTCCCGACAATTACTAATCCTGAGATGTCGCCTTGACTAAGCCCTAACAACTTCGCTACCAATTTGGCAGACAATCCCTGCAAAAATACGGTCATTGCGATCGTCAGAAAGACCAGAGCTTTAACTGATTCACCACCATTGACTCCTCGTTCCGTTAATAAGATCGAAAATAGCGAAGCCACGGAAGCCGCCACGATGCCCCTCGGCGCACACCAAGCTAAGAATGCCTTTTGCCGCCATGTAAAACTACTGTTCCATGTGCTGACGATAACATTGATCGGGCGCACAATCAACATCATAAAGAGCACTGTTTGCACACCACCCCAGCCTAGTGCAAATATACTTGGGATAGATAGGTTAGCGGAAAGGAGAATAAATAGCACTGACACAATCAGTGCTACTAACTGACTTTTGAACTTTAGTAAAGCACGGCTATTGGGAATTTCTGAAGCTCGGAGAATGATTCCCATAACCACGACTGCCGTTAGTCCAGACTCACTTTGAATTTCTTGGGCAAGCCCAAAGAGAGCAAGAACAGCTGCTACGACTACTGCACTTTTGGTATCCTCCGCCAAAAATGTAGCCCGTTGTAAAAACCTTCCCAGTAGCCATCCTGCGATCGCACCAACTGTCCCTCCAACCCCTAAACGTAAGCCTAAATCCATGACCACCTCAAAGGATCCTGCGGCAGGATTTAATGCAACATCTAAAACTACTACTGCTAACACCGAGCCGATCGCATCAATGAGTACTCCCTCTCCCTCAAGAATTGTAGCAAGACGGCGATCTAGTCCCACTTCCTCAACAATGGGATTAATTACCGTAGGTCCTGTAACGACGACAAGGGCAGCATATAAGAAAGCAATCGTCCAAGGAAATTCGCTCAACCAATAGGCGGCAATACCACCACCAATCAAGGTAATTAGCGTACCAACAGTAATTAAATTGCGTAAACTTGCAGAAACCTTACCCAGTTCTTGAAGTTTGAGATTGAGTCCGCCATCAAAGAGAATTAGGGCAACAGAAATAGAAACGATCGCCTCTAAACCATCACCTAATAACCTTGGCTGTACCAAATTAAAGCCATTCCCACCCAGAGCTACTCCAAACAATAATAGAAAGACAATACTCGGCACACGAAAAAAATTGGCAATAACACGAGCAGAAATCCCTGCGGCGATCGCGATAATAATTATTAAAGAAAGAGAACTTTCCATCTCAATCTACTCTAACGATACCGACAGCGTAACGTTAAACTGCATTTCAAATGGTTGCTTTTTATAATCGAGACTCCAAAGTTCTAAAGTACAGGGATCATTACTTTGTTTGGGGGTAAGATGCAAAGAGCAAGTACGAGTTCGAGAATTACAAGCCACACGAATGGAAGTGATCGCACCAATTTGACGACGATCTAAAGCTGTTGCCAAACGCAAAAAGGTACTAGCTTGTCGAATAAATAACTTCAAGCGTTCACTTCCTAAACGTTGGAAATTATCATGTTTCTTCTTGGGTTCACTCTTGCGATGATAGCGAGCGAGATTAGCAATTACTTCAATTTCTGACTCGGTGTAGCCTAATAATTCGCCATTACGAATTAGATAATAGGAATGCTTATGGTGAGCGTCGTGACTGATGTGATGTCCCGAATTATGTAACATTGCCGCAGCCCAGAGCAAATGTCGCTCATTATCACTCCATTCGTGAAATACGCCTTTAGTTTGATCAAAAATGCTCAGAGCGTGATCAGCAACCTGTTTAGCGTATTTAGTATCAATTCCATACTTATCAGCAAGCTTAAAAATGCTGCGATCGCGCACAGTACTTTGATAGCGCCAACCATCTTCGATATAGCCATGCCGAATCATCCAATCTACGACTAAACCTTCACGTAAAGCACTCTGACAAAGAGTAATTTTGGGAATTCCCATTAACCGCATAGTTTCTAGAAGAATTAGTGCACCCGCCAAGATGATTTCTGCTCTCTTTTGGCGAACCATTGCTGTACGTTCATCTAAATTTGCTCGACGTAACCGCCAGACAATATTTTCTAAGTCTGCGAAGGGAATCTCATAACCCTGTAAAGGATTTGGAACTAGTCCTGTCTTTTCCCTAGAGTGCAAAATCGCTAGCGTTTCAACAGTTCCCGATGTACCGATCGCATTGAGTGACTTGATGTTTTTTTCCTGCAATAGTGATCGCAAGTCATCCGTAGGACGCTCAATCGAGCCGAGAATATATCCTAATAGGCGATCATATTCCGTTTGAGAAATTGGATCAGTACTAACGAATAAATCTGTTAGCCTTACTGCCCCTATCTTGGTACTACTCAGATATTTAGGATCTCTGCCATCCCCCAAAATTATTTCTGTAGAACCACCACCAATATCAATCAATAGATGCGGCTCATCCTTGAGTTCCATTGCCGAAATCACCCCCAAATAAATGCGACGGGCTTCCTCTTGTCCAGAAATTACTTCAATATACAGTCCAAGTTCTTCATTGATACGACGAATAAACTCTGCCCCATTGGGAGCCTCACGGGTGGCACTGGTTGCTACCGCCACAATTTCTTCTACTTTTTGAGTACGACAGATCTCTTTACATCGTCTTAAGGCTTCTAGCGATCTCTGCATCGCATCTTCAGTCAAATTTCCTGTTTGAGCGCAACGTTCTCCAAGTCTGACAGTTGCTTTTTCCGACTCAATAACAGTGAAACTAGGAATCGAGGTCTTAATTTGTACAATTACCATATGGATGGAATTTGTACCCACATCGATTGCTGCTAGAGTTTTGACATCTGAGGTCATGATCTGTTTCCGCGAAATATCTCAAGTCATGGTAAATGAAAATCTGTCAGAATAAAAGCAGCCAGTTAACTTCTAAGATTGGAGAAAGCTAATTTTTGTATAGATTTTTGCGCTAATCATAAAAATTTAGCTAAATTTTTGTAACTAATGCTTTGCCACACTTTTAAAAATTTTACTAAGTGAATTTACTAAGTTAGTTAGTCACATTCTAATATCTTTATCCCTAGAGTTGGGTACAATCTCTCTAGCTTTAACTTTATTGCAGTTTCTAAATGAGTACTCACTCATTTATGAACAGAAAAATAATTCTAGGTTTTTATGTTTATTTTGCCTAGGGCAAAATAAATAGGACTTACGCAACAGCCCTGTGATAAATTACGGGCTAAAAGCTTAAACCCGTTGAAACGGGTTGATCATAGAAGCGTTTTAGTCAGCTTTAGCTGACTTTAGCTTTCAGCCAAGAACTTTAGTTCTTGGTTGGTTTGCGTAAGTCCTAAGTAGCTAGACATAAGTAAAATAAAAACCGAGAAGTTTGTTCCGCCCGCGTAGCGGGCGGAACAAACTCTGGTTTTAGGTTTTAATTAAGTTGAGCTACTTAATAAACATAAAAACAAGTCAATTAATTCAGCCTCTAGTGGAAGTTAGACGATATTTCGTGCATCCTAACTTTGAGTACAAGCAACATGGGTAATCAACCAGTAGTTTTAGTTATAGATGATGAACCAGCAAATTTTGATGTAATCGAAATTTTGCTGTTTAAAGAAGGATATGAGCTTTACTATAAAGACAACGGTGCAGAAGCTCTCGATAGTATCCTAGAAATCAAACCTGATATTATTTTGCTAGATGTCATGATGCCAGATATGGATGGTATTGAAGTATGTCAGCATCTAAAAAAAAATCCATTATTTCATCATATTTCGATCATTATCGTCACAGCTCTATCAGATAAAGAAGACCTTGCCCGTTGTCTCGATGCTGGAGCCGATGATTTTATCAGCAAACCCATTAATAGTATCGAGTTACGTGCCCGTATGCGATCAATGCTACGGATTAAAAGGCAATATGATCGTATTCAAGACACCATGCAGTTACGCGCAGAAATGATGCAAACCATCGTGCATGATCTTCGTAATCCCCTAATTGGCATCATGCTGGGCTGTGATTCCCTCAAATCTCTAGGTTTGCCTGATCGCGCCCAAAAAAGACTCGATCAAATTAGCCAAACCATTGAGCAAATGCGTCTCCTCATTGATGATATTTTGACGATTGGACGGATTGAAGCGAAGAAACTATTTCTCGATCTCAGCAATATTGATATTGTTGACATGGCAAAATCTGTAATTGATGATTTTGAACCATTGACATCAAGTAAGCAAATCACCGTTTTAGGTAAGTTCCCTCAGGAAACAGCCTATATTTCCGCCGATAAGAATTTAATTCGCCGAGTATTAGACAATCTGATGGATAATGCGATCAAATTTTCTCCTCAGCAAAGTTTTATTATTCTGCAAATCGAATGCTTACCTAGAAATCCCGATCGACCAGATCTAGTTAAAATCCAAGTAATTGATAGTGGCATTGGCATTAGCCCAGAACAAAAACAAGTTATTTTTGAAAAGTATGAGGTGGGTAATATTGTGACAGGGGTTGCTCAAATTGGTTTAGGACTTTCTTTTTGCAAAATGACTGTAGAAGCTCATCATGGAGAGATTTCGGCAACTAACAACCAATCCCAAGGCGCAACATTTACAATTTTACTTAGGCGAGTAGTACCTGACGAATAGGTTAATAGTAATTAGTGAATAATTTGATTAAGTGTCGATTTCTGGGTTCTTAACTGCCTTAAATTATTTAGTATCATAATAATAGTTTAGTACCATAATAATAGTACTTTGTGATGCTATGTATCTCGGCATAATCATAACCCAAAACCAAGGCGTGTGTCGCCTGCTTAGCGGACTTCTAGGGTTTAAAGTTATTGATGCATGGTGCTTAATTAAGCACTACCCGTGGATAGATTAAGTATTAATAACATAAAAAACATAAAAATAATTGGAAGAAGTTATGGTACGAATACTAGTCATCGAAGATGAAGACTTAATTCGAGATTCCCTTGAGGATCTACTTTTAGTTGAAGGTTTTGAAGTAATTACTGCCGAGAATGGGGAAAAGGGCGTATATTTAGCAAGTCAAAGACAACCTGACTTGATTTTGTGTGATGTTATGATGCCAATACTCAATGGCTATGAAGTTCTCGAACAGGTGCGTCAAGATAAGGATCTCAGTACAGTTCCCTTTTTGTTTTTGACATCAATGGTTGATCGCTATAGTAATCGTAAGGGGATGTCATTGGGAGCTGATGATTATCTGGAAAAGCCTTGTACAAAAGATGAATTACTAGCGGCGATCACTGTGCGTTTGGAGAAGCAAAAATTGATCGAGGAACGCATTGAGGAAAAGATGAATGCCTTGCGTAGAAGCATTACGTTATCTTTGCCCCATGAGCTACAGACCCCACTTTCAGGAATTATGGGACTATCCGAACTCCTGATGATGCAAAGTGAACAAGTAACTCCTTTGGATGTTTATGACTACGCTTATGGTATTAATCGGTCTGCAGATCGTCTCTATCGCCTGATCCAAAACTATTTGCTCTACAGCAAGTTATTAGTATTGAGATCCCAAGGTCAGCCCAGATTCACTTCGCAGCATCCTTGTAACAGTTTTGTCGTCTTCAGCAATATCAGTCAACGTAAAGCAAGAGAATATGAGCGCCCAGATGACTTGCAGATAGATATTACTGAAGTCGATTTAAGAATGGCATCCGAGGATCTAATCAAAATTGCTGATGAATTAATTGACAACGCGTTTAAATATTCCTCCCAAGGAACAAAGGTTTGCTTGAGCAGTTATGCCACTGATGCACATTGGGTATTGACAATCAAAGATCACGGAAGGGGGATGACCAAAGCGCAAATTGCGAATATTGGTGCTTATATTCAGTTTGAACGCCAATTTTACGAGCAACAGGGGATGGGATTAGGTTTGTTTTTAGCGAAGACTTTAGTAGAGTTTTATGGCGGAAATCTCAATATTCACAGCGAAGAAACTTTAGGAACCAGTATTCGTATTACCATACCTCTTTAAAAAATTTCGTCATTTGGCGTGGACTTTGACTGCACTACATATACTTAATACTTAGTAAACTCGTTAGTATTGCTGGTAGTGCTAAATAGGTAAGGATGTCACCTTTACCATAATATTGCGTGAGTCTTAAGTAAGTTTAAAAGCAAGAGATTGGGGGGTGCGTCATGACTCCAATCTCTTGACTGATATGATCTACGTTAAATCTATATAGTCAGAAATAGCAAAATGTCGGTTGTCCCATCCCATCGCAAGGCAAAGGGTCTCGCAGATGTCCAGCGTCGCCCTGCCAAAGAGTTGTGCAGTGAATGTGGTCTTTGTGATACCTATTACATACATTACGTCAAAGAGGCTTGCGCGTTTATAACTCAGCATATTGATGATCTAGAGATGCAATCCCACGGGCGATCGCGTGATCTCGATAATGAAAAAGAACTTTATTTCGGTGTGCATCAAGAAATGATCGCCGCCCGCAAAACTGAACCGATCGCAGGGGCGCAATGGACAGGCATTGTCTCTACTTTGGCGATCGAGATGCTCGAAAAAGGTCTGGTCGAAGGTGTAGTCTGTGTGCAGTCAAGTGCTAGTGATCGCTTTAAGCCTCAGCCTATAATTGCCCGTACCCGTGAGGAAATTTTGGCGGCACGCGTCAATAAACCGACGCTTTCGCCCAATCTTTCGGTGTTAGAGCAGATCGAAAAGTCAGGTATCAAGAGGCTTTTAGCGATCGGTGTGGGCTGCCAAATCCAAGCGCTACGCACGGTCGAGAAGGAATTAGGCTTAGAAAAGCTCTATGTCTTAGGGACACCCTGCACGGATAATGTCACGAGAGAAGGGTTACAGAAATTTCTGGATACCACCAGTCGATCGCCTGAAACTGTAGTGCATTATGAATTCATGCAGGACTTTAATGTGCATTTCAAGCATTCCGACGGTTCGACAGAGTTAGTGCCATTTTTTGGATTAAATACTAGGGAACTCAAGGATGTGTTTGCTTCATCCTGCATGACCTGCTTTGACTACACCAATGCCCTAGCTGATATCGTCGTGGGCTATATGGGCGCAACCTTTGGCTGGCAATGGATCGTAGTGCGAAACGAGACGGGTCAAGAGATGCTGGAGTTAATCAAGGATCAATTGCAAATTCAGCCTGTCATCTCTAGTGGCGATCGACGCGCCGCCGTACAACAAGGAATCTCGGCGTATGATCAAGCGGTCACTTTGCCAATTTGGTTAGCTTGGCTCATTAGCTTTGTGGTGAATAAGATTGGTCCCAAAGGTTTGGAATATGGGCGTTTTTCCATCGATTCCCACTTTGTCCGCAATTATCTCTACGTGCGTCGCAACTACCCCAAAAAGCTAGAAGTCCATGTCCCCGAATTTGCTAAGCGAATTATCTCTCAGTACCAGTTACCAAAAGTATAGGACTTACGCAAACCGAACGAATTTCTTAGGATTGAGGTAGATGTGGTGCGGGCTTCGCCCGCACCACATCTACCCAATGCGTAAGTCCTAAAGTATAAAAAAGCGGCGCTTTGCGCTGCTTTTTTATAACACCTAACAATCTGTTAGGTGTTAGGTATTGTGAAAATTTAAAAATCCCTAACAGCCTGCAAGGTGACGATCGCCCTTTAAGCACCTAATCTAAGTACATCGAAACAAACAAGTTATTCATGACTTAATTCAAAAGCTTGATTAGTTCAGGGCAAAACTATGACTACCGCAGCACTCACCATCGAATCCGACATTCCTACTCAATTGAGCATCACCACTCATAGGGTACGTGAGTTTTCGGCGGCAGACAAAAACACAACCCTCGAATTACTTAAGCAATATCGCAAAGCACCATCTGCATACCTACGCGATCGCATCGTGCGCTTAAATATCGGCTTAATTAAAAAAGAAGTACATTTTTGGGCAGATCGTCACTCAGAAATATACGACGATTTATTACAAGTAGGAGCATTAGGTCTCATTGGCGCAGTTGATCGCTTTGAACTAAATCGCGGTTATGCCTTTAGTTCCTTTGCCGTACGCTATATTCGCGGCGAAATTCAACATTATTTACGCGACAAAAGCTCCTCAGTCCGCATACCTCGGCGTTGTCTAGACTTGCAACAACAATCAGTACGTGTAATGCAGAAGTTACGCAATACCTTACAAAGGGAGCCTTCCACGCAGGAAGTTGCTACTGCTCTAGGAATCAAATTGAGTGAATGGCAAGAAGCTAAACTCGCTTTTCAAAATCGTGTTCCTTTAAGTCTTGATGCTCCAATTCGTTCTGAAGAAGAAGATGCAGCTTCCATTGGTGATCTTGTCGCTGATCCTAAGAGCAATATGCAATCACAACAGGATGAGAAGTTCCGTTTACATCAAGCTCTATCAGTTTTAGAGCAACGCACCAGAGAGATTGTTGAGTTTGTATTTATCGAAGATATGCCTCAAAGGGATGTTGCGAAGTTGTTGGGAGTAAGTGCCGTGACAATTTCACGTCAACTCAAAAAAGGTTTATCAACTTTACGCTGTGTACTAGAAACTGAAGCTTGCTAAAATAGAAGAGGCGCAAAGCGCCTCTTCTATTTTAGTTGAATTGTTCTGCCCAATCGGAAATCCAATTGAGAGTCTTCTGCACGAGTTCAGAAGTTTCTGCTTCGCAATAGAGTCGTAGCAAAGGCTCAGTACCACTAAAGCGCACTAATAGCCAACTGCCATCTTCTAAACGGAACTTAAAGCCATCGGGTGCTTGAGCGTCAATTACTTTACGTCCTGCAATTTCTGTAAGAGAGAACTGCTGAAGGGTCGCCACTAACCTCTCACGCGCCGCCATGCCTGAAAGCTTTTTATCAATGCGATCATAGTGAGAGAAGAAATTAGTTTGCTTTTGCAAATCACTATAGAGAACACTTAAATCCTTGTTGGATGTAGCGATCGCTTCCAACACATACAAAGCTGAAAGCAAGGCATCACGCTCTGGAATGTGGTTGCCATAGCCAACGCCACCAGATTCTTCACCACCTAATAGACAGGGGACTCCCGAAAGCATTCGCTCGGCAATGTATTTGTAACCAACAGGAGTTTCATAAACTGGTAAATCAAAGAGTTCTGCAACCTTAGGCATCAAGTCGGAACCACTAATGGTTTTAATCAATTCGCCTTTGAAACCACGATTTTTAGCGAGATGTTCTAAGAGAATCGGAATCAGAATTTGCGAACTTAAGAAATTGCCTTTACTATCAGTTGCGGCAATCCGATCTGCATCACCATCAAAAATAAAACCCACCAAAGTTTTATCGGGATAATCGTGGTGATGGGTTTTGACTCGACGGAAGAGTTCGGCGATATATCTTGGTAACGGCTCGGGCGCACCACCACCGAAGAGGGGATCACTATCACTGTTGATCTCAATTAAATTAGATTGGGCGGCTGGCAATTCTAAAATTTTTGCTAAACCACCTGCGGCAGCTCCATGCATTACGTCCGCAAATACGGTCAACTTTCCCATCGCGATCGCCTCTTTGATCGCCTCAACATTGACCTTTTCCCGCAAAGCTTGACAGTAACTTGCCCATGCATCAAAAGTCTCAATTTTGCCATTTTGAGAAGTTTCATAGACAAAATCACCACGTTCCAAAATTTCCTCAACCTTGGTTGTGAGATCTGGTGAAACTGACCCACCAAATGCACCTTTGATTTTTAATCCTGAATAATTTGCTGGATTATGACTGGCGGTAATTACCAAAGCTCCCAGAGCCTTGCGGTCATAAGCTGCCCAACTAAAAGCGGGGGTAGGTGCAAAATCAGAGGCAAGTAACACATCAAATCCGATCGCGGCTACTACTTCAGCAGTGTGTTTAGCAAAAGCATCAGACATAAATCGGCGATCATATCCAACAATGATCATATTGCTGCCTGATTTACCAAAGGTTTCCTGTAAAATATGGGCGGCGATTGGGGCAACTGCTGCTAAGCGATCAAAGGTAAAATCGTCTGCAATGATACCTCGCCAACCGTCAGTGCCAAAGTGTACAGGGGGATACAATGGGAACTTGCCTTGCATAAGCCTTTTAAAATTTCTTCTAGCTAAAGTTTATCGTGAATTCCCATTAAGAACCCAGAATTTATGGCAATCCTAAATGTTTTGTAGAGTCGCATCACGAAATGGTGCAATTCTACAAAAAACAAAAATCTACAAATGATTTAGGACTGCTATAAGAAAAAAGAGAGTAAAATTGTAGCTTGCCAAATTGATGAACAAGATGATGGCGCTGTGCGATCTGTATGCAATCTGACTATTTAGAACGAATCCTCAAAGCTCGCGTGTATGATGTCGCGCAAGAATCTCCCTTAGAATATGCTCCCAATTTATCAGCTAGATTAAATAATCGCCTATTGCTGAAAAGAGAAGATATGCAGTCAGTGTTCTCTTTTAAATTGCGTGGTGCTTACAACAAGATGGCCCAATTGCCACCCGATTTATTGGCGAATGGAGTTATTGCCGCTTCCGCAGGAAATCATGCACAGGGAGTTGCCCTCAGTGCTCGCGAACTTGGCACTAAAGCGATTATTGTCATGCCTGTGACCACGCCTCTCGTAAAAGTGAATGCGGTAAAAATGCGAGGTGGGGAGGTGGTTTTGCATGGTGATACCTACGATGATGCCTATGCTCATGCCCGTCAACTAGAAGCAGAAAAGAATTTAACCTTTATCCATCCCTTTGATGATCCAGATGTCATTGCAGGGCAGGGAACTATTGGAATGGAGATTTTGCGCCAATGTCAGAAACCAATTCATGCAGTATTTGTAGCGATTGGTGGTGGAGGATTAATTTCGGGTGTGGCAGCCTATATCAAGCGCTTACGACCTGAAATTAAAATTATTGGGGTCGAACCGAAAGATTCCGATGCGATGTCCCGATCGCTAGCAGCAGGGCATCGTGTCCGTCTCGATCAAGTGGGACTATTCGCTGATGGTGTGGCAGTCCGTGAAGTTGGGCAAGAAACCTTTCGCCTTTGTCAGCAATATGTCGATGAGATTTTATTGGTGGATACGGATAATACCTGTGCCGCAATTAAGGATGTTTTTGAAGATACACGCTCGATTTTAGAACCTGCTGGTGCTTTAGCGATCGCTGGAGCCAAGTCGTATGTCGAACGTGAAGGTCTTGAGGGGCAAACTCTAGTAGCGATCGCCTGTGGTGCAAATATGAACTTTGATCGTTTACGCTTTGTGGCGGAACGGGCGGAACTGGGTGAACACCGAGAAGCGATTTTTGCGGTGACAATTCCTGAACAGGCGGGCAGTTTACGAAAGTTTTGTGGACTTTTAGGCAAGCGTAACTTAACTGAATTTAGTTATCGTATTGCCGACCAAGAAATTGCCCATATTTTTACAGGTATTCAAATAGTCAATCGCGCCGATGCGGCAAATCTGGCGAAGACTTTTGCGGAAAATGGATTTACAGCGATAGAAATTACCGATGATGAATTAACAAAACTGCATTTGCGGCATATGGTCGGTGGGCGATCGCCGCTCGCCCATAATGAACTGCTTTATCGCTTTGAGTTTCCTGAGCGTCCAGGCGCATTAATGAAGTTTGTCGGCTCGATGAGTCCCCATTGGAATATTAGCTTATTCCATTATCGAAATAATGGTGCTGATTACGGTCGCATTGTCGTGGGTGTGCAGGTTCCGCCTACAGAGATGCAAGAATGGCAGGGATTTCTCGATACCCTTGGCTATCGCTATTGGGACGAAAGCCAAAATCCTGTCTACAAACTATTTCTAGGCTAACTTGAATTAAAAGAAGCACCACCTTTCGATGGTGCTTCTTTTAATTAGGAAATCCGCAATAGTTCCACATCAAAAATTAAAGTGGCATTAGGAGGAATGACTCCACCCGCACCACGAGCGCCATAACCAAGTTCGGGCGGAATAATCAAGGTACGGCGATCGCCAACACGCATATCCGCCAAACCTTCATCCCAGCCCTTAATTACCTGACCAACGCCAAGCTTGAAGGAAAAAGGACTATTGCGATCGCGTGAACTATCGAACTTAGTCCCATCTTCGAGAGTACCTATGTAATGAACAAAAACGGTATCACCCTTCTTAGGTGTTGCACCAGTACCTGATGTGATTACTTTATATTTAAGCCCAGTGCCAGTTTCTTTGATTTCGGAATCACTCATATTAATTAAAGGTGCTTCTGCTATTTTTACTTCTGCTTGATTTGGTACGCCTGTAGAGGGTACACCTGTAGACACACTAGCAACTGCGGTCTGTCCACCCATAATTTGGGCAAACACAATGACCAATACAGCGACTGTCATGATGCCAAAGCTAATCAAAATTCCTTTCAAGGCTATATCTCCAATCAATTACGTGATGACTTCGCTTTTGGCATCTTATAACAATTACAGTGCTTTGCGCTGAAACCAGAACCAATAAATTTTTTGAAGTTGTTAAAAAGTAACAACTTCAAAAAATTTATTGTGAATAGCTATGTAGTTCTCGAAAAATTAACAAATAGTTCATAACAGTTCACAACAAAAAAGAGTTCGCATGGCGAACTCTTTTTATAAATATGCCAGGAACGAGATTTGAACTCGTGACACGTGGATTTTCAGTCCACTGCTCTACCAACTGAGCTATCCCGGCTTGGCTCTTTTTTTTAGCGCTTGATTAAGATAACACTATTTAGGATTTTCAAGCAATAGTTTTTTGCATTTACCTAGAAATTTTGATCACTTCTCCAATCAAGAATGCAGACCTCAGGGCTGGTTTCTTGATTATGAACCTGTTACTAGCCAAAACACTGATCTCAGTCCATCGCGCAAAGATTTTGCAGGGTTTTCTGACTTAATTGTTGAGGGAATAGTGACAGGGTACATCTCAATACCACGACTTCCCAGAACAATTTTGCCAATCACCAGAGCACGTGGCATATGAAAATCGGATGTAATTACATATACATCTGTAATATTACGCTTCTGAAGTTCTGACACCATAATTGTAAAGTTAGAAACCGTATCCACAGCACGATAATCCAAATGGATGCGACTACGATCTACCCCTGCACTATCAAAAACATACTGAGCATATTCTTCTGGACTGCCTGATGACACAAAAATTGGCAACTTTGGATGTTGTAGGGCAAATTGAGCCGCAAACTTTTCGCGGGCTGGAGAGCCGCCTAATACTAAGATTGCCTGTGGTTCTCTCATCGATATACTGGCAAGGATTGGGGGTAAGCATGGCAATCCAAAGATCATGCACCCTGACCCAATTAACCCAGATAAGGCTGTCATAGAACTTTTGCTATGGAATGGGTTAATCATCATTCTTATGTTGCAAACCAGCAAAATATTATCTGCATGATGGATCAATATGCAACAAGATTTTGTTAATAGCCTGTCTCAAAGAGACAGGCTTTATGCAGCAATTGCCAATTTATCGACCTAGAAGATATTTTCTAAATGTGTTACTAAGCTTCACATTTAAAAGTTTCTTAGTTTGGGTTTGAGTGCAAAGTACTGCAACAAGCTAAAAATCTAATTCGCGTCTGCCCTCGATCGCTTTGGCGAGTGTTACCTCATCTGCATATTCTAAATCACCGCCCATAGGAATTCCAAAGGCAATTCGCGTAACTTTTGTAAAGGGCTTTAATAAGCCACCGACATATAGAGTAGTTGTTTCTCCTTCGACACTGGGTGCGATCGCCATAATTACCTCAGAGACTTTATTGCCACTAACGCGACGGACTAGGCTTTGAATATTAAGTTGATCGGGACTAATCCCATCCATTGGTGAAATTAGACCACCCAGCACATGATATTTGCCGCGATATTCACGAGTCTTTTCGAGAGCAATCAGGTCACGGGAATCAGCAACTACGCAAATAACTGAGTTATCGCGACTAGGATGGGCGCAAATCTCGCAAATTGGCTCCGCCGACAAATGTCCACAGACAGAGCAACTACCTACTTGTTGTTTAGCTTGCAGTAAGGCTTGGGCAAGGGCTTCGATCTCTTCAGTGGGACGCTTGATGATGTGAAGGGATAAGCGTTGAGCAGTTTTTGCCCCCACTCCAGGGAGACGCTGCAATTGTTCGATGAGATTGGCAAGAGGTCGAGTATACAAAACAGCGAAGACGTGAAGTAACATTACTGATTTTAACGTTACTGCGCTTTACGTTAACTTGAAACCTAGAGATATTTTTAAAAACGTGGCTAAGCCGCGCTTTTAAAGTGAACTGCTCCACCATGAGTGGCGGATCAGTTCATTGGTTGGTTTTAACAAAACGACTTTGTAAATCGTATGCTTCGCGCTCCATGAGATTATTTTCGTACTTTTGCTCAGCGCGTTTATATTCCACAAAATATTGATAGCCAAATTGATCTAAGCCTCCATTCTGAGCGCATTGCCGCACATGCACCATTTCATGGGCAAGGATTGCTAATTGTTTGAGATCTTCGGATTGATAGGGAGCACGTAAATAAATACGATCGCAATAGGTTTGGGCGATAGTCTCCACTTTGCCAAAATGAACCGCCACATTGCCTAAAATCCAACGATCCATCATTTGCGCGTCGTAAATTACTGTGACCCGATCCAGATAATCAATGAAATATCTACGTAAATAACGTTTCTGGACATTATCGAGAGGTTTGCCTTCACCATTTTTAGTTCGCATGGTTCGTGCAGCGGCTTGATAGGCGATCGAGCCAGCCTGTCCCCAAGCCTCCTCAGCTAAGGACGATTTTGCCTCTGAATTACCAAAAGAACTCATATCTGAAAGTCCTATCAGCGCGACAACTGATAGTGTTAACAAAATTAAAAAGCCAATTCTCCGCAGACTATTCATATATTTCTAGATAACTAGATAAACAAATAGAGGCGATGCACAGCGAAACCTCTACCTATGATGAATTTTATGAATTTGGATTTAATTCGTTAGAAACAATCACTACAGTAATGTTGTCACGTCCACCATGTTTCTTTGCTGAATCAATCAGAGCTTCAGCAGCTTGCTGACAATTAAGAATACTTTTGAGGTGATGGGTAATGCGAGCATCAGTCACTTCCTCGGTCAAGCCATCGCTACAAATCAAAAAACGATCGCCTGGTTGCCACTCAATTTCACGGGCAGTAATTGACTTGAGATCTTCACGCCCTAAACATTGCAAAAGCATGTGTCGCCAAGGATGGATTTTGGCATCATGAGCATTCACGATCCCTGTTTGAATAGCACGGGCAATCCATGTATGGTCATCGCTAATTTGTTCTAGTTTTGTACCACGCAAGCGATACAACCGCGAGTCACCAATATGACAAAACCAAGGTCGTTCATCCCGAAAGAGGAGTAAAACAACTGTTGTGCCCATATCTGATCGCACAGGATTAGCCATTTGATCATTAATAATTGCTTGATTAGCCTTGTCGATCGCATCTTGCATTAACTTCTGGGGATCGATCTCCGCATCCCAGAAAGATTCCAGACAAGCGCGAATGGAATCTACAGCAATCTTACTTGCTATTTCCCCGCCTGCGTGACCTCCCATACCATCGGCAACTACAAAAAATCGCCCATCAGGATCGATATAGTAAGAATCTTGGTTGGCTGATCTCACACAGCCTGTATCGGTTGCTCCCGCAAATAGACACTTCATGTTATGTGGTTCGACTCGACGTATTTAATTGATCAGTTCTTCTACAGCAGTCTTTAGTTTAACCTTCACAGGCAAAAACTACAGTAATATTCATAAACTATCTTCAAAATCAAATTTAATATTTGCAATGATTTAATCATTGCAAATATTAAATTTGATTAAATTTGATTTAAAGGTAAATCATCGTTCAGGGCGATCAATTCGCGATAACAACCTTAGTAAAACTAATACAAAAACTATGGCAAATAGGGTTGCCATGATCGCGGGAATATGCCAGCCATTGACTAATAAAAGAGTGGCACATAATAGGCAAGTTGCTCCTAAAAGAGCATAGATTGCGCCAATACCAACATTACTAAGGCGGCGCAATAGGCGATCAGTTTCTTGAGATTTAATTCTGACGCGAATATCACCGCGATCGAGCTTGGCAAGAGTGTCATCAATGCGCCGAGGTAAAGCGATCGCCGTATTACTTACTTGGGCAGCCTGTCTGCCTAACTCACCAAAAAAAGCGGTGGATAAATTACCTGATTCCTTAGCACTACCATTTTCCATAAGATTTGTTGCGTAGGGTTTTGCGACTTCCATAAAGTTAAAATTAGGATCGAGTCCTTTACCTAAACCTTCAAGAGTTGAGAGAGCCCTCATTACAAAGGTAAAGGTTGCAGGGAAACGAAATGGCTGATCATAGGCAATATCGTACAAATCATCACTAATTGCGGCTACGGATTGCTTATCCTTAGGTTGCCCCATAAAGTTATCGAGCATATACTGCACTGATCGCCGAATTGGTCCAATATCACCCTTGACTTCTAATGCTCCTAGATCAATTAGCGAATTCACTACTGCCTCCGCATCTTTTTGGGCTATCCCGAAGAATGTGCGGAGCAACTTGTCACGGGTAATCGTTTGAATCTGCCCCATCATCCCAAAATCATAAAATATCAACTCGCCTTTACCTGTGACTGCTAAATTCCCTGGATGGGGATCAGCGTGGAAAAATCCATGATTGAGTAATTGTTCAAGATAGGATTCTGCCCCAATCCGAGCGATAATTTTGCGATCAATCCCTGCTGCTTCAAGAGCGTCGTAGTTACTTACCTTGATCCCCGGCATATATTCTAAAGTTAGTACTTTCCGAGAGGCGTAGCGCCAATAAACTCGCGGAACGATAATGCGGCGATCGCCTCTAAAATTACGGCGAAAGGTATCAGCATTACGACCTTCATTAAGATAATCAGCTTCCTCGTAAAGAATTTTGTGACATTCTTCATAGATGCCAACCCAGTCGCGCCCCCGACCATATTTCGGATGATTTTGGAAATATTCCGCAATTTTCTTGAGAATTCCTAAATCGATCGCAAATAATTTTAATAATCCTGGACGCTGCACCTTCACAACTATTTCTTCACCAGAATGCAATTGTGCCTTGTGTACTTGACCTAAGCTTGCGGCGGCGAGGGGAATGGGATCAAAATAAGCAAATATCTTTTCAACAGGCTTACCTAAGTCTGACTCAATAATTTGCTTAGCTTTTTCTGCAGTAAAAGCCGGAACCTTATCTTGTAACTTGGATAGCTCCTCGACAGACTCCGCAGGCAAAATATCAGCACGGGTAGACAGCAATTGCCCAACTTTAATAAACGTCGGTCCAAGTTGCAGCATGGACTCTCGTAGCCAAATTGCCCGTTGACGAGTGCGTTTTTTTACTTTGACTTCAGTCTTGCCACCGATATAGCTCCATTTTTTACCATCGAGCCATATCATCCAAGAAAAGGTAAGTACATTGCGCCAGATGTCAATAGTGCGGGCTAGTTCAGAGTAGTTGTCACGACTCCAGCGATAATTGGGTTCAGAAGATAAAGCTGACACGGCTCACTAACGATGGAATGGTTGCAAAACTTGTAACAAACCTTTACATCTTAACGCGAATATTTACACATTTTAATATTAGCTAACAAGTGTATATCTATCGAGATATCTTGTGCCTTTTGGCTAATCCATCTTGATGAATAGTGACTTATATGTAGCGTTTATGTAGCGTTGCATTTAGCGCAAAGATTTAGGACTGCTATATTGAGAAAAAAGTGATGATCCCATCAAGGAATACTGTTGCATAAAAGATTTCAAGGTTATTGAGAATGAATTCAATAAAATATTAATCCAGAGACTATTGTCTCCATTCTCAATAAAGATTTAAAGCTAGCTATGTAGTAGATTCTCAAAACTTTTGTTTTATATAGGACTTACGCAAACCGAACGAATTTATTAGGCTTGAGGTAGATGTGGTGCGGGTTCGCCCGCACCACATCTACCCAATACGTAAGTCCTATTATAAAGATTCTAAGGTCTAAAACTCATCGAACTCCTAACAAACTAATTTTGGGCTAGATGCTTTGAAACCTAATCTATTCAATACTTTTGTATCATTTAGTATTCTCGTAGGCTCTCATTCGTTGGAGACTCAAGATAAATATATAGATTTCTTATGGATTTATTTGTACTGAAATGAGCACCGCAGGACATTTATTGCTAATCTTGCGTTAACTTAAAGCAAGATCTTGAAATCTTTAAAAACAACTATCGCGTAGGTGCGCTACCTATCATTCTTATGGAAGCTTTCAATCCGATTCCTCCAGAGTGGGTCGAAAAGGCGACACATGCCCATGGTTTTTGTTGTTCTAAATGTGGACAGCCACCAAGTAAAGCTGAAGCTGTGTGGATTAACCGTCGATCGCCTGTTTATACGGAAAACCATCAACGCAAGTGGCAAGAATTTTATCAATGTGAGTGCCAATCAGCTTGGTGGGCTTGGAGCAATGATCGTCCACCATCAGAATTTAGTGATCGCGCTCTGCGAAAAAACCATGATGACAATTTGAACTGAGTAAATGAGGAGATCGCAAGTTGTCTTAATTTTAGCTTTGTTTTTTGTGGCAGGAGCCTATGCTAGCTTTTTGCCAGATTGGACAGGCTTTTTTACAGTATTTGCCATCGGTTTTGCCTTGTCTTTGGTGGTTCCTACTATCTGGAGATTGGGACCGAAGCGTTGGGTTTATCTCTTAGCAACTTTAATAGCTGTTTTTGCTTGTTTCTATGTCAGACTTCGCACGCCACAGCCCCAAGTCAATGACATTTCTAAATATGCACCTCTATCCAATGTAATCGTGCGAGGAACTGTGGTGGAAGCACCTAGTTTGACCCGTAGTGAGAGGGCTAAGTTTTTATTAGAGGTTAAGGAAATTAATCCCTCTGGCAAGTTAAGTGTTAAAGATTCTAGACAAAATACTGAAAATCATCCCAGTAACGCAAATGTAGAGTCTGATGAGGCTAATAAGTTTGTGGCAGCTTCAGGGAAGCTATATATCACTGTTCCATTGATTGAGGTGACGGGTTTACGGTCAGGACAGGCGATCGAACTTTCAGGAAGATTATATTTGCCCAATCGTGCCGATAATTTTGGAGCCTTTGATTTTAAGTCCTATTTAGCGCGTCAAGGTGTATTTGCGGGATTAAGTGGTCGATCGCTAGTTTTGCAAGGCGATCCACCAAATTTTGGCGAATGGTGGTTTATCAGCAAGATTGTCCGCGCCCATGTGATGGGGGCAGGTGTCCCTGAAGGTTCGTTACTTAGCTCCTTAGTCTTGGGAAGTCGAGCCGTAGATTTACCCAGCGATTTAAAAGATACCTTTATTCAAGCGGGATTAGCTGCTGTTTTAGCAGCGTCAGGCTTTCAGGTAACATTGGTACTCGGAGCCGCGATCGCAATTAGTCGCAATAGTTCATTAAAACTGCAATTTTTAATTGGGAGCATTTGCTTAGGCGGATATTTATTACTGACAGGGGCAAGCCCATCAATTTTGCGAGCTGTTGTGATGGGATTTGGTAGCCTGATCGGTCTAGTTGTCCAACGCCGAAGCCGTCCTATAACTGGTTTGGTAGTTACGGCGGTATTGCTATTATTCTATCAACCTCTCTGGATTTGGGATTTGGGTTTTCAGTTTAGTTTTCTGGCAACCTTTGGGCTACTCACAACCTCAAGGTCAATTTTTGAGCGTTTAGAATGGCTACCACCTGCGATCGCTGAATTACTATCTGTGCCAATTGCTGCTTATATTTGGACATTGCCATTACAACTATTAGTATTTGGCAAACTGACTCCCTATAGCCTACTAGCTAATTTAATCACTACACCACTTGTATCCATCTCGACTTATGGTGGCATCATCAGTGGAGTATTGGGTATTATCTTTGTCCCTATGGGTGCAGGGATCGCATGGTTGCTCTATCCTTTGTTACATTGGACAATAGACCTTGCTCAATGGATTAACACTCTACCCAACGCTAATACAAACGTTGGCACAATCCATCTCTGGCAGATGTTGTTTGCCTACGCTTTATTTATGGCAATTTGGCTTGTGCCCTGGTTTGGCAAAATGCAGCGCTGGACAATTGCCTTTGTGCTTGCTTGCGTAGTGCTATTTGTCCCCAATGCAATCGCCCAATCAACTAGCTTTCAGGTGACATTACCAGCATTTAATGATGTGCCGATTATGTTTATTAGAAATCAAAATCAAACGGTACTAATTAATAGCGGCGATCAGCAATTTGCCACTTTCACCTTGCAGCCACTATTACAAAAACTAGGGGTAAATCGCATAGACTGGGCAATTTCTACGGATACCCAACCTGATGTCAGTGATGGCTGGAATGCCTTAATTTCTAACTCTATAGCGATCGCCCAGTTTCGAGATATTAGCCTCGGTGTCACACCCAAACCCTATCAAAATCTCCAACAAGCTCTTGCATCTGCTAAAACCCCCTTAGCTTCGATTAAAACAGGTGAAACACTCACCATTAATAATCAAGTGGAGGTGCAATTAGTTAATCAATCTCCTGATATCATCAAAATCAAAACGGGAGGGCTATCTTGGTTACTCCTTGCCAATATTGATCAAAAAGCACAACAGGTAATAATTTCTCAAAAAAACCTACTCCCAAAATTAGCCGCTAATATTCTCTGGTGGACAGGAGGACAGATTGATCGCAAAATTTTGGACGCAATCACTCCTCAAATTGCGATCGCCTCAGCAACTAGTGTTGGCGAAGAAATGGTGAATCAACTTTATGAAGCTAAAGTCCGCGTTTTCTGGACAGGTCGTGATGGTTCTATCCAATGGAATCCAGACAAAGATTTTCATACTCTGCGTGATCAACAGGATTCGCGATCGCCAATTTGATTTACTAATTTGATTTAAAGATATATAGCCAATGGAATTGCTATTACAACAGCTAAAAAAAATTTTCTATCATCGCTCATTTTGGATATTTGTAACCCTTAGTTGTTTAGCCATATTACATCTCTACTTTGTTTGGCGCACCTCAGATAAAATTCCATCATTGATTGATGTTTTAGGATGGATTAGTATCGGATTCTTGCTGTGGAAACGCAAATATAGTCTTAAATTTCGTGGAAGTATTGCAGCATCAATCATTGGTCTAGCTTTAATCTTATGGATGCTGATTCGACATATATTAGGGCAGCATTATTTATCAAAAGTTGATGTATTATACGGTTGCTTTCCTGTAATTACCTGCATTGGGCTTTTACTAATCACCTCAGGATTTAGAAAGTTAATCACTTATAAGAATGAACTTTTTATCGCCGCCCTAATTTCACTGCCCTATGCATCTCTATATAATTTCTTGAAACCAGTCATCAATCTTGATGCCCAATTATTAAACTTTATGTTGCATTATCTCGGATTTCAAACTACTAGAAAAGGAGCGATTGTATATCTAGCTAATGGCTCAGTTGAAGTCATGCCCAGTTGTTCTAGTGTTGGACCAATACTAACAATGTTACCATTTATTGTTGTTTTACTAAGTATTTATCCTACAAGAAAATCACAAAAATTCTTTGTTTATATTAGCTCAATTTTTGCAATTATTTTAATCAATTGCCTTCGACTATCTTTACTTGCCATACTTTTAGATAGAGGTGATATTGATGGTTTTAATTATTGGCATACAGGCGGTGGTGCAGGTATTTTCTCAAATCTAATTGTTTTTCTAATTGGTGGTCTATCTTATAAATTTTTAAACAAATCCTACGAATCAAATCTACAATCTATATCAATAAAAAATAAAATATAACCTACAAAATAATCCATAAGCTTCTAACTTTATCATCAATATATAAAATTTATGGCTCAAATATATTTGATTCCAACATATCAAGATCGAAAATCAAGACTGATATCTTTAAAAAAATTTAAAATATTTTGCTTGGTGATCGTGCTTATTACAAGCTGCATTGCCATCATTATTTCACTATCTAATACTTTACCCAAAAACAGATCCAAATATCAACTTCCTAGTCAAATATCGATGGCTAAATGGCAACTAAATTCTACCAATAATTTGCCAAAAGCATTACAAAATGGTGCACTCTCTGCAAGACAATATTTATATAGTTCATCATTACAATCTGATTTTAGATATGACTTAAGGATTGACGCATTATATATTAATAGAGTTGTGTCAATACCTAAGTCATTAGATATCATCGGCTTAAAATATCCTAGTAATAATTCAAGAATTCACTATTTAGATAAAGTGGGATATTATGCTTTATTCTTCGATCAAGAAAGGGCTTATTTATCATCATGTATTAATTCATATGGATTTACAACTGTGACTGAAGATCAATTCATTTACCATCGTCCCCTTGATTTAAGTTTTAGTCACATCAGTGCTTATTTGATTGGGACTCGGGATTTGTTTGATAGTCGCTGCTTATTGTCAACTTTATCAATTCCACTTGGCAAAAATACTATGGCTGAACTACAAAAAAACTCTATAGAAAAAAAAGCTCAAATTTTAGAAAAAGCATGGATTGAGTGGCATCAAAATTGGAAAGATTATTTCCCCATAAACTAGATCAAATGTATTCAATTAAAAGCTTTGTTAGTTTGAATAAATAAAATTAGAGGTATATATGCAGGATATTCAAGTCCCAGCTATGGGAAGACAAACGTTTAGTACTTTTAGAGGTATTGGCTATTTGCTAATGTCTTTATTCTTTTTAGATTTCTTTACGATTATGATCCCTACAAAGTTTACGGATGCAGTTTGGGAACTAAATACTTATGGTCAAATTGTTGAAAGAGTTCCTCTTTTACTTTTATCTTTTTCCCTAATATTTTTTGGAGAATATAGCGCACGTTTAAAATGGGAACAACTAGCTTCCAAAATTATTTCTTGGCTAGCTTTAATAATGGCAATATTTTTCTTGTTAGGTGTACCCTTAGATATAGTCAATTCTTTTCGTGTTCAAAATATTCGTCAAGGTGAGGTTATTGCTAAAGTTGCTCAGCAAAATACCCCGCTACAGGCAATCGCTGAACGTTTGGAGAAGGCTAAAACTGATAGAGAGATTAAGGATGTTTTAAAATTGATTAATCCTCAACAACAAGCTCTAGTAGTAAGTATTCCTAAACCCCAAGAGGTTAAAAAGAAACTGCTTACTGAGATTGCAACATCTATTAATCAAAATCAATCCCAGTCGGATGGTATGAAAAGGCGAATTAGTAATGCTCTCTGGAAAGACTCGATTAAATGGGCGATCGCTGCAACTTTATCAGGTCTATTTCTAGTCTATCTTTGGATGCAATCTAAATGGGCAAGGGTAGGTATAAGTAGCTCAACTTAATTAAAACCCAAACCAGAGTTTTGTTCCGCCCGCTACGCGGGCGGAACAAAACTCTCGGTTTTTAGTTTACTTATGTCTAGCTACTTAAACTATTAATTTGTAGGCAGAAGGATGATACTTTGTAACATCATTTTGTGATTTTCTACTAAGTGAGAGAGTGTAAAGTGAAAAGTCTAGGATGTAAGGAGAGAGACAATCCAGACACATAATAACTAACAGTAAAACCAATGAATATCCGCAAAGAAATACTCGATGAATTGTTGCAAGAGAGCAAAACACTACCCGACCTATTCGGAGAAGGAGGAACCCTGAAACAACTAACCACCGCATTAAGAGTCTGGTAATAACAATTATATTGAATGGTTTAACTGTACGATGCGACCACGTGTCTCCCGATTAGTTCGTAAAACTGTCTCTTTCTCTAAAAACTAGAAAATCACCATTGCTGCTATCTGGTTCTTTATTCATCAGTACAACTCTTCCTTACTGGTTTAGGACTACCCTTTAAAGATGTGTAAGTAAAGCTTGACGCATAATATCGATAGGCACGGGCTGATCTAGCCACCATTCAAGAGCGATCGCCCCCTGATTGATCAGCATCTCTAAACCATCGATTGCTTTCAATCCCCTTGCTGCGGCAATTTGCAAAAACTTGGTAGGACGGGGAGTATAAATTAAGTCATAGGTGATGGCGTTGTCAGGTAACATTGTTATCTCAGCTTCAGAAATGGGGGTATTTGGATCACTAGCCATACCGATAGGGGTAGCGTTGATCACAATGCCTGCTACTTCTAACAAATGGGGAATTGACGACCAAGGATGCACCCGCAAATTGTAATCCCGAAGCTGACTAGTCATGGTGCCATGAAACTTTTTGAGCTTTTTGGCATCACGCCCAACAACATGAATTACAGGACAGCTAAGTTCCAGACAAGCTGCTACTACTGCCCTTGCTGCACCACCACAGCCAAGAATAATTGCGGGCATGTTCTTCCAGTCGCAGTCAAGTTGCTTCAGTGGTTCGAGAAAACCTGCTACATCAGTATTAGTGCCAACCCAGCGATCATCAATTCGCCTCACAGTATTGACTGCACCAACAGACTGAGCGATTGGTAAGACTTCATCTAGCAAGGGGATGACTTCAACTTTGTGGGGAATGGTGAGATTAAATCCCTGTATAGATTTAATTGCTTTTAGTCCAGCGATCACTGACGACAGATCTGCAACGGAAATTGGGAAAGGTACATATACATAGTCCAACCCCAATGCAGTAATCGCTGCATTATGCATCATAGGCGAAAGGCTGTGACTGACGGGAAAACCCATCACTCCTAAAATTTTCGTTGTCCCTAAGATGCTCCCACTCATTGTCGCTTACCTAAACGTAGTTACAAAACTATAACAGTCCTAGATCATTTGTAGATTTTTGGGTTTGTGGAAGTACACCTCTTCAGGGTAAAAATTTCACAAACCATTTAAGATTGCTATAGCGCTTTTCAAGCAATTCTCTGTACTTCAAATGTTGCACTAAATCCACGAGAAAGTTGCGGTACTCCGTACCGCAACTTTCTCCCAAAAAACCGTAAGACATTTCTAGGAATTTCTTAGTTCAGGTTTAAGTTTAAAAACTTTGAAAACCATTTAAATTAGGCAACCTAAAAAGCCTTTACGCAACTTATCTGCATCGAGATGTCTACCAATGAAGACCAATTGATTCTTACGCAGTTCATTATTGTTCCAAGGGCGATCGCGAGTTGCATCAAACTGCATATGCACCCCTTGAAATACCAGTCGATCATCAGAACCCGCCAGATTAATGATTCCCTTAGAACGGAAAATATCTTGACCTTGAGTTCTAAGTAACTCACTAATCCATGATTGGAATTTATAGGGATTGACTGCGCCAGATTCCAAAATACTAACTGAGCCAACTTCCTCATCGTGGATATGATGATGATCGTGATGCTCATGATCGTGATGCTCATGATCGTGATGCTCGTGAGCATGATTATGCTCACCCTTGGCTTGCGCTGCAAGAAATTCAGGGTTCTTTTCAAGAATGCGATTTAGATCAAAACCTCCTACATCAAGGACTTTACTAATACTTTGTTCAATATTCTCATTATTAGTTTTATTTAATTGAACAAGCTCCACTCTAGCTAAGATATTCAAATGCTTAATTTTGGCTTCGAGTTCCTCTAGTTCTTCGGCAGTAACTAGATCCGTCTTGTTGAGCAAAATCACATCGGCAAAGCCAATTTGTTCGAGAACTTCGCGATCGCCCCAATGCTGTTGGACATGCTTAGCATCAACCACTGTGACCACGGCATCTAGAGCTACTTGGCGATGGATATCCTCATCCATAAAGAAAGTCTGCACCACAGGACCTGGATCAGCTAAACCTGTAGTTTCGATTAAAAGATGATCAAACTTATTACGTCGGCGCATCAGGTTGCCAATAATTCGGATCAAATCTCCTCGCACGGTGCAGCAAATGCAACCATTATTCATCTCGAAAATCTCTTCGTCAGCACCAATTACCAATTGCTGATCGATACCAACTTCTCCAAATTCATTAACAATGACAGCAACCTTCTTGCCATGCTCAGCCGTGAGAATGTGATTGAGTAATGTCGTTTTACCTGCACCAAGGAAGCCTGTCAGGACGGTAGCGGGAACTTGTGCTGATGCGATGCTCATAGACTATGCCAATTGCCTGCAATTTTTGATAAAAGTTTTACTGAACAAAATTATAGCGCTCTTACTTTATCGCGCTTCTCATTTAGGGAAGTTTCCGTAACGAAGGCACGGAAACTTCCCTAGCCGCCTCCAACAATGGTGACAATCTCTAGACGATCGCGATTTTGAATAATTGTATTTTCCCAGAGTTGACGATGCAAAATCTCGCCATTATATTCCACTGCAACGAGGCGGGGATTCAGCCCCAGATATTTCAGCAATTCAATCATGGTGAGGTTTGCCTCACATGTGCGATCATCGCCATTTACTTGCAACGTAATCATAGATATTAAGTTTAAATTCTGATTTTTAATTTTGTCTTAGAGATCTTATACTTCAATACTAAAACGTACCTGTATGTCTATGTCTCAATCTACATCAGCAAATACGCCAGACTTGCCAGTAATCAATCTAGATATCGGGTTAAGTGAAGCTGAAATCACCGAGAGAAAGCAGCGCGGTGATATTAATGTTGTCGTCATGCGATCAAGCCGAACTTATAAGGAAATCTTTCAAGAAAACGTTTTTACATTGTTTAACGTTACCTTTGGCGTAGTTTTGGTGTTGATGACTCTGCTTGGACAATTTACTGATGCCATTTTTTCGGGATTTTCGGTGTTTATGAATATTCTAGTGGGGGTTGCCCAAGAGATTCAGGCAAAGCTGACATTGGATAAACTCGCCTTACTATCAGTGCAAAAGGTGAAAGTGCGGCGCAATGGAGGATCTCAGGAAATTCCTGTCGGTGAAGTGGTACGTGATGATTTGATTGAGTTAAATCCTGGCGATCGCGCTCCTGTTGATGGTGCAGTGCTAATTTCCCAAAATGTGGAAATGGATGAATCACTACTCACAGGAGAATCCGATCCCGTTGCTAAGCAAGTTGGCGATATTGTGCTGTCTGGTTCCTTTTGCTTAGCAGGGAGTTGTGTATTTCGAGCCGACAAGATTGGCAATGAAAGCTATGCAGTTAAGCTATCCCAATCTTCACGGGTATATAAACGGGTATTTACGCCTCTACAAAAGAAGATTGACATTTTAGTGGAAATCTTCATTCTGGTGTTAATTGTTGCTGCTTTCTTGCATCTTGCATCCAGCCTCAATTCAGGGCGGACAATGGTGGATACCATTCGCTATGCATCGGTCATTATCAATAGCTTTGTTCCCGCAGGTTTAATTCTCTCGATTAGCGTTGCCTTTGCGATCGGGGCAGTGGAAATTAGTAAACGACGTACGTTAATCCAAAAAATTAATGCCGTTGATTCAATGAACAGTGTGCGGATTCTCTGTACTGACAAGACGGGAACCTTGACTCAAAATAAATTGGTAGTGAAGTCGATTGTGCCTTTAGGTGATACCGATGAAGATTCTCTTAGGGAATTAATTGCTCTCTATACTAGTTTTATGGGATCGCAGAATAGCAGTGCACGAGCCATGGCTGCTTTTACAGACAAACCCCGATCACAATCGCAGTTTGTTAGCGAAGTTCCTTTTAGTTCTAGCCGTAAATGGGGGGGAATCACCATAGACATAGGTACTACAATTATGGTCGGTGCACCTGAAATTTTATTCACCAGTCCTGAAACACAGGAACAAGCTAAGCAATTTGGTCGGCAAGGTTTGCGGGCGATCGCCGTTGTCACTAGCGAGGATAGTTTCGATGTTTCCGTTAAAAATCCTGATTTACCGAGCAATCGACGTGATCGCGGTATCGTTTTGCTGGAGGATAGTCTACGTCCTGATGTCGTAAATACGATCTCCGAATTGCAAAACAAGAATATTCGCCTTAAGGTAATTTCAGGCGATAGTGTTGAAACAGTTGCCTCCATTGCCCGCCAAGCGGGGATTGCTGTTCCTGAAGATGCGGTCTTTACTCAAAAGACATTAGAAGAAATGGATAACAACACTTTTAGTCGTTCAGCTGCCTATGGCTCAGTATTTGGCAGGATTACACCTGACATGAAGCGCCGTTTAATCTCAGCAATGGTGAAGCGAGGCGGTTATGTAGGCATGGTGGGTGATGGCGTGAATGATGTGCCTGCATTTAAGGAAGCCCAGTTAGCGATCGCGATGAATGATGGAGCACAAATTAGTAAAGATGTTGCCGATATCGTTCTGCTCGATAATAACCTCTCCGCATTGCCCCAAGCCTTTACCGCAGGTGACGATATTAAGCAAAAGATTCTCTCTTCTGCTTTACTTTATCTCACCAAAAATATTATGGTGATCCTCACGATTTCCTTTGCAGGATTTGTGCAACTTCCCTTCCCTGTAGAACCACGACATATGACAGTCCTAACAATGGCAGTAGTTGGCTTACCAACAATTTGGATTGCGTTTGGCTGGCTCAAGCCAAGACGCTTAGAGAACTTCTTGCGTGATGTGTTGGGTTACAGTTCTATTGCAGGGATCTTTGGAGCGATCGCGATGACGATTGGCTATGTCTTTTCCTACTATATAAGCGGTTGGGCTTTGCTGAAGATGCCCCATGGCGTGACTATGATTGATTCCGACACCTTCCAAGATATCGCTAAAGGTCAAGCGCAATGCGTCAGTACGATTATTGGCACTATCTTCTGTCTATTTGTATTTTGGACTTTAACTAATATTTCGATCTGGAAAGTCCAGACTTTATTTAAAAATGCCACAGCGACAATTCTGGGTGCTACATCAGTTGGTTTGTCGATTGTATTAATGTTGATATTTCCTGAATTCTTTCAAATTTCAGTTCCTGATCAATTTGGTTGGACTTTGATTATATTTTTACCAACTTCGAGTTATTACCTATTACGAATGTTTCAATCAAGCAAGCTGTTTCGGCATTTACCACACTATCTCAGTCAGCCCTAGTCACGCTATGAAATCTAAATCCTCTAAACGTCCGATCTTTATTACGATCCTTGCAACTAGTATGATTGGCTCTAGCCTATTGCTAATTTGCGATCGCCTAGTAAACTTCTATATCTATCGTTTACTAGCAGGCGATGCCCCTTTAGTAAGCAATAACTCTACTAACTTACAAGTTGTTTCGGCGATTGCCTTCATCGGTTTTAGTGTTGTCCCAATTCTTTTAGCGATCGGACTATGGCATTTAAAATCTTGGGCAAGGTTTCTCAGCATTTGTCTGTTTAGTTCCGTCATGTTTCCTGCCGTCGCCGTATCCTTAAATTTGGTTTCACCTCCCTCTGCGACTAAACTATTAGCAATTCCAACCGTATTTGATGATGCACTCAATGTTGATGTGTCTACACCTGTTTCACGGCTAATGCTTCTAAATCCATATATTGCACTTGGTAGTGCTGTCGCTCTTGTCATTTTGCTGACACCTGCGATCAGTAGATCTTTTCACTCGTATCACGTTTCTAGATGACAACTCAAAAACTTTACTCGGAAAGAATGTAGTTTTCAAAGGAGTGTATGCCCCTTTGAAAACTACTACCATATGTTTAAACTGGATGAAAATAAAAGGCAAAGCCAAGAATTGCATAGGTTGCTACGAGTAGAGAACCTTCTAACCAATTAGACCGTCCATCAGAGCTAATTGAATTGGCAATCAGAACTGCTACGGCAACCGCAACTAATTCAAAGGGATTGAAGTTTAAATCCATCGGCTTTCCGAGAAACCAGCCGACAATTACGAGCGCAGGTGCAACAAAGAGGGCAATCTGCATACTGGAACCAACAGCGACTGATACAGATAATTCCATTTTGTTCTTCATGGCTACAGTAATTGCTGTGGTATGCTCCGCCGCATTGCCAATAATCGGCAGGAGAATTACTCCAGTAAATAGTTCAGTTAGCCCCAATTGAGAGGTTGCTTCTTCTAAAGTACCTACTAAAAGTTCAGATTCAAAGGCAACTAATAGAGTTACCCCAAACAATACCGCAATCCATAAGGGAAGATTGATATTTTGAGGATGCCCCTCCTCTATTTCTGCATCCTCGGCTTCTGATTTACCAACATCATAGAGATAAGCATGGGTTTTCATTGAGAATAGTAGCGTCAGGCAATACACAATAATTAGTACGATCGCCACAGCAAGTGATAATTTTTGCAAAATCCCTTCGCTAATTCCCGCGGATGTAAAGTTTGCAGCCGTTGGTAACAAAATCGCAATTACTGCCAGATTCATGACCGAAGCATTTAATCTCGCCATCGTTGGCTGAAATTCTTGCTCCTTGTAGCGCAATCCACCTAAAAACATAGACAGTCCCATGACTAGCAAGAGGTTGCCAATAATTGAACCTGTGATGCTTGCTTTCACCACACTAGTAAATCCTGCATTTAAAGCTACGATCGCTATGATTAGCTCCGTTGCATTACCAAAGGTCGCATTCATCAGTCCACCCCATGAAGGACCAAGTACTACCGCAATCTCCTCAGTGGCTGTGCTTAGCCAACCTGCTAGGGGTAAAATAGCGATCGCTGAAGTGACAAATATAAGCGTAGAATCCCATCCGAGAAAATGACCGATGATTGAGATCGGGACAAATACAAGTAAACCAAAGGAGAAGATGTTCTTAACCATAACCAGAGATTGTAATGTCAGGGGGCAAACAACGTAATGATATAGCGCTTTGTAAATAAGCGAGGTACATAGACTCATTGTCTTGTCTTCGACAAGACAACGACTTGCCTATAGTATAGGTACGCGCAGTAAAATAGTGATGGCTTATCACGATTTACAAGAAATCTTTATGACTGAACTTACCGCCGAACAACATCGTGTGAAGATGCAGCGCCGCCAAGAGGTACAACATCAAAGGATTGCTGAGCGTAAACTCGAAAAAGGACTGATTATTGTCAATACGGGTGATGGTAAGGGAAAAACTACGGCAGCTTTAGGAATGGTATTGCGATCGCTTGGTCATGGGTACAAAGTGGCGATCATCCAGTTTATCAAGGGAGCATGGGAGCCTGCCGAAAAGAAGGTTTTTGAAATGTGGCAAGATCAACTAGTTTTTAAGGCTCTGGGCGAGGGCTTTACATGGGAAACTCAAGACCGCGATCGCGATGTTGCTAAAACTAAGGAAGCTTGGGAAGTGGGGCTTGGGTATATTCAGAATCCTGATTACAAATTGGTGTTACTTGATGAAGTCAATATTGCGCTCAAATTAGGCTATCTCGATGTGGAAACCGTATTAGCTGGCTTAAAAGAGAAACCAGCAGATTCCCATGTCATCCTGACTGGTCGTGGTGCGCCTGCGGAACTGATCGAATTTGCAGATTTGGTCACAAGAATGGAATTGGTTAAACATCCCTTTAGAGAGCAAGGTGTCAAGGCTCAAGCAGGGATAGAGTTTTAGAAATAATGCTTTGCATTATTTCTAAAAAAATTTCATTTCGCTAAAGTAGTGAGAAATATGTCAAAAATTGGTGTTGGTATTATTGGTACGGGGTTTGGACAGATTATCCATATTCCTGCACTACAAATTCATCCAGATACAGAAGTTGTTGCTGTTTATCATCGCGATCGCATCAAAGCACAGCAAATTGCTGATAAGTTTGGAATTCCCCATGCTTGCGATCGCCTCGAATATTTACTAGCACTTCAGTCTGTCCAAGCCGTTGCCATCTCTACACCGCCAAGCTTGCACTATGAGCAGGCTAAAATGGCGATCAATGCAGGCAAGCATATTTTATTGGAAAAGCCTGTAACGATGAACTTTCAGGAGGCGATCAACTTATATCGTCTAGCTCAAGAGAAACAAGTCGTCACCGCAACAGATTTTGAGTTTCGTTGTGTACCGCAGTGGAAATACTTTAAACATTTGCTAGATCAAAATCATGTGGGCAAAAAGCGAATGATTAGTATTGATTGGCTAGTACAGGGGCGTGCCGATCCTAAGCGGGTGTGGAATTGGTATAGCCAAAAGGCTTATGGTGGTGGCGCATTAGGTGCTATCGGTTCCCATGCCTTTGACTATGTACGCTGGCTATTTGGGGATATTAAGAGCATCTGTGGTCAACTTAGTACGAGTATTACCGAACGTCCCGATGCTGAGGGTAATCTTCGTCCTGTGGATGCTGATGATACCTGTAATATTCTCTTGGAACTTGCCGATGGCACACCTTGCAATATTTCTCTGAGTACTGCTACCTATCGTGGTCGTGGACATTGGCTCACAGTTTATGGTGAAAATGGAACTTTGGTATTAGGAAGTTCTAATCAAGCCGATTATGTGCATGGATTTAGTTTGAGGCAGGGTAAGCTCGATCGCTCCGAGATGGAAATTGTGCCGATCCCACCTGAATACGATTTGCCCAAAACCTATACCGATGGTCGGCTTGCGCCAGTGCTGGCAATATGCGATCGCTGGGTCAAGTCCATTCAATTAGGAAAGCCGATGACCCCAAGCCTTTACGAAGGCGCGTGGTCACAATTATTAATGGATTTAACCCAAGAATCCCATCAAACGAAAAAATGGGTAGAAGTACCTTCGTCAATATTAGCGATATCACAACCCTAAATGTTTTGCAGAAGTGTGCAACAAGGGAGTGTACATCAGCAAATCCAAGAATCTATAAATGACTTAGGTTTGCTGTATATTGCAGATTCCAAATGAATTCTTACTCATTTGAAAACCAGAAACAAAGATAATACTCCCTTCTCAGTCAAAAAAATATTAAAACTAAGAGTTATAGCTGTTTCAAATAGGAACTAGGGCTTCGGCTTCGCTTAGACAATGTATATTGTTGACTGAACAAAGCCAAAGCCTCTTGTAAATATTTAAAATTTCTATATTGTTGTGGAGCTTTGCTATGCAATGACTAATCTTTTAAAAAAAGTGGAGAAATAAAACATAGGGTAGTCATCCAATGTAATTGTATTGCATGACTACCAAACATAGATTATTTGCTATGAATAACAAAGATTTTTTTCTTCGTTAGCAAAATATTTAATGAATCAAATTAATAGTTTTGCTCAGATTATTGTAAAGTTAATAATAACCAA
>JADBWH010000064.1 GCA_020404105.1 Pseudanabaena sp. M53BS1SP1A06MG
GTTTCCGTCCCCTTGCGGGGTAAATATCGTGGCGAAGTTCTTTAAGGCTGGTAAGTATGGTCAATCTTTGTTTATTTCGTTTCCGTCCCCTTGCGGGGTAAATATCGTGGCGAAGTCCCCCAAGAAGCCTACTTCCTAAAACTCACACGCAGTTTCCGTCCCCTTGCGGGGTAAATATCGTGGCGAAGGAGTCAACGTAAAAGTTGGAGATACTTGGGCTTCAATGTTTCCGTCCCCTTGCGGGGTAAATATCGTGGCGAAGTTATCCTCTTGGTGTTTACACCGTCAGAGGGGGTGGTGAGTTTCCGTCCCCTTGCGGGGTAAATATCGTGGCGAAGCGGGACATTTAACGTTATGTCACTCGATGGCGACGGTTTCCGTCCCCTTGCGGGGTAAATATCGTGGCGAAGTTGAATGGCACGCTGCTAATTCTCATTGGTAAATCGGTTTCCGTCCCCTTGCGGGGTAAATATCGTGGCGAAGGGTAAGTTTCAACACCGTGAAGAACTTACAGAAGTCAGTTTCCGTCCCCTTGCGGGGTAAATATCGTGGCGAAGTTTAGCTGCTTCTTCTGCCTCTTTTGCCTGTGCAATTAGGTTTCCGTCCCCTTGCGGGGTAAATATCGTGGCGAAGGGTGCTAAGCAATCAGCATCTATGTTGCTGTCTAGCGATGTTTCCGTCCCCTTGCGGGGTAAATATCGTGGCGAAGTTTAGCTGTAATTAATACGGGGGCGCAACGCTTTCTCATTAGGTTTCCGTCCCCTTGCGGGGTAAATATCGTGGCGAAGGAGTGGCTATTTGAAGGCAATAAGGACTGGGTTAACGTTTCCGTCCCCTTGCGGGGTAAATATCGTGGCGAAGTGATGCTGTGAACTACGCGATATCGGCTAGAACCGACTCATCCGCGTTTCCGTCCCCTTGCGGGGTAAATATCGTGGCGAAGTTAAGGAGAAGGCTGGCTCCAAGGAGATGTTCCCAGTTTACTCGGTGTTTCCGTCCCCTTGCGGGGTAAATATCGTGGCGAAGTTTGCTTTGTCCTCTACGTTTGAAGGTAGGACGCTACGCTAGGTTTCCGTCCCCTTGCGGGGTAAATATCGTGGCGAAGCGCGATAATTGAAAAAGCTTATACCATAGTAGATTCTCACCCGTTTCCGTCCCCTTGCGGGGTAAATATCGTGGCGAAGTATAAAAATAAACTCTATGCAGTCGATAGAGTGTGGGCGTTTCCGTCCCCTTGCGGGGTAAATATCGTGGCGAAGGATGTATATTGTTGATATTATTTTCTGCATCTGCTAGTGTTTCCGTCCCCTTGCGGGGTAAATATCGTGGCGAAGCCTAGGCTTCTGAATGCTATATACTATGAAGTTTTCAAGGTTCGTTTTTTGCAGTCCACTTAACATTCGTTTACAAACGAACTCGAAAACAAATGGAAAACTTAAAATTGTTTTCAAAACTGCAATATCAATAAAATAGCCCAATTTCGCCAACAAGTCAAACTAAAAAACACCCATTAGCCCACAAATAATCACCCAAACTCCTAAAACCTAGTCATAACGACCCGCGACAAAAATAGCCAATACTTTACATTGCTTAACACTCATAAAATCACAAAATCAGGCGGCTCATAAGGACGTGGACTGCCAAACACCCTAGTCCGCCTCTTCGCCGTCGCATCCAAAGGATAAACCCGCAAATTATCCTGCTCCAGATTTAACAAAGGCAACCAATACCTCTCTAACTGCCGATCCAACACCGACTCATCCAAAGGACACTCAAAAACCGATCGCTGCACCCTCTGACAGCGCTGCTCGATCCGCTTCGCCAACCTTAAACGGCGACGATCGTCCGCAACGTCATAACATACCAACCACAGCATAACTTTATCTATCCATTGAAATTGAACTAGAGAACCCACCACCTACCTTGTAAACAACAAGTCTAACTATCTACATTTCGATTTATCTAAGCCCCCTAAATCCACCAATTCTGTGGGACTTGAAAAATATTATATTTTCTTGTTCCCCCAAAAATCGGGGGCTAAGGGTGAGAGCCTTAGTTAAGTTACGATATAATTACCACAAAGTTGAGAGGCTAATCACTGATGGTACTTGCAACAACCAAGCGCTACACCGTAGATGAATATCTAGAACTAGAAGCAAAAGCCGAATTTAAAAGCGAATTTGTGGATGGAGAGATTATCCCAATGGCAGGAGCAACCGCAAATCATAATATTTTGACGGCTAAGTTCTTAGCGCGGATTTTGTTAGCCTTAGAGGACTTAAATTACTCAGTCTTTATGAGTGATATGCGCTTGTGGATGCCTGAACATAAGCGTTATACCTATCCTGATGTGATGGCGATTGAAGGAAAGTCTGTTTTCACCGATGAAAAACAAACTGCAATTACTAATCCATTGCTGATTGTCGAAATTTTATCTAATTCTACACAAAGTTACGATCGCGCAGACAAGTTTAAGCTATATCGTTCGATTCCATCATTTAAAGAATATGTCTTGATTTATCAGAACAGCTTTTGGGTAGAGCAATATACCAAGCAGCCAGATAACAGATGGATATTAACTGAATATTTAGAGGAAGATGCCATTCTTAAACTTGAATGCGTTAGCTTCGAGATTAGTTTAAGAGATTTATATAAGCGAGTTACATTTGAGAACTAAATCCCCCTCATTCTCAACCACTGCTCCCACTGAGCTAGCTTGCACACAAGACTAGCTCAGTGGCTTGGTATAATTAAAAACCAAACCCAAAGCGTGGGTCGCCCGCTACGCGGGCGACCCACGCTTTGGGTTTTAAGGCTACTTATACATAGCTACTTACCACTATTTAATTACATAAGGCTGATAATCAAGCGATCGCTCCACAAAACAACGCGCCAGCGATCGCGCCTGCTCCACCAAAATCTGACTCAGCCGTAAATTACGATTTTGGGGCGGATAGATAAACGCCGTATTAAAATGACGCTCCAACTCAGTCAAAAACAGCTTCTTCGCCATCGTCCCCAACCAAATACCATCCCCATCAGGCGAAGGCTCAAAATCAGCAGGATCTAAAACCTGAGATTGAATAATTGCGATCGCGATCGCATCCACCACCACAGGACGAAACTCCTCCATCAAGTCCAGCACCAAATTCGGACGATTTAGCGAAACTTCCGCTTTCGGTGAGTACTGACAACCAGAATTTTGCACCCTCATTAGGGGAAATCCACATACCCAGTAATTCCTTGTATCCGTCCATGTTTACCGCCAAGGCAAAGTACAGGGACTTATTAATTACCCTGCCATTGTCTCGAACTTTGATCACCAGACAGTCTAGAAATACTATCGGATAAACTGCTTCAAGGGGACGATTTTGCCATTGCTTTACTTCATCAATTACCGCATCAGTGACATTGGAGATTAGTGTCGGTGATACTTCGACACCATACATTTCTTGCAACTGGGCTTGGATATCCCTGACGCTCATCCCTCCGCGCATACAAGGCAATGCTCTTCTCGTCTAGTCCTGACAGTCGATTTTGTCCTTTCTTGACCAGTTGTGGTTCAAACTCTCCTTGCCGATCTCGGGGGATGGTTATATCTGCAACCCCAAAGTCTCCTTGAATAGTTTTCTGGCTATAACCGTTGCGACTGTTAGTTTGTCCTTCTGGTCTGGGTTCATGCTTTCCGTACCCCAGATGCGTGGATAGTTCTGCTTCCAACGCTCTTTCCACCAACGCGGTTGTCAGTTGCTTCAGGATTCCTCCTTCTCCGAATAGATCGGGTGGAGTTTTACATTCTTGCAGCAATTCATCTAGCAATTCTTTGCGTATATTCATTTGTTTTGGTGTTAGTAATTATGTGTCTAGATTATCTCTCTGCTTACTTCCCAGACTTTACACATTTCACTTTACACTCTCGAATTTATGTGGGCAGTCGAGATGAAAATAGTGCTAAGTGTTTATGGGCTTCTTTACCTGCCATTTATCGGCAATGTGCAGTAGCTTATACTGATTTCTGGGCTGCCTATGCATTGGTAATCCCTGCTAATCGCCATCGTCCTTTGGGTAAAGAAACTGGTCATACTGCCTACATTGAGAGACTTAACTGCACTTTGAGACAGAGAGTCGGACGGTTAGTAAGAAAGACCCTTTCGTTTTCTAAAAACTTAGAAAATCATATCGGTGCTATTTTCTTCTTTGCTCGCCATTACAACTCGTCCTTACCTCTTTAACACTACCGTATTAACTATCACGCATCACTCCTATAAATAGCGATTAGTCCTTCTTCTTTGCCAGCCAGTTCGATTACTCTACTATACTGAAGCCACCACTGCAGAGCGTTGGAAATCGTGAGAAATCCTTGAAGTGGAGGTCTGCCAAGAATTTCATCCGCAATATTCGATAATTCAATTTTATCAACAGGTAAGTTGCAATCAATCATAAAAGCCATCAGATCATCTTTATTATCTTCATTCGCAAAGGTACTACGAATTCCACGAGTCATTTGAAAGTCACCCGTTCTATCAGCACTAACATAAATTGTATGCAGAATATTCAGAGTCCAAGTTCTATTGCTACTGTCATCGCTTTTATCATAGACAAAAATAATCAGTCCATAACCTAGCCCAAAAATCTTTTGGCGAGCAGATTTGAAAGGACATGATGACTGAGGTTGTCTAAAGCTTGTCACCTTCATATCTACCAATAAGCTGAGAAAATCGATACCAATAGCAGAATTACCTTCCACAAAGTCATATTTATCTTTAAGATATTGCCTAAATTTTTGCTCTAAATAAGTTCCAATTGCTTTTCCATCGGTAACGCCATACAGACTCGCTTCCGCATCCTTAGAGGTATAGCGGTTTTCATTTTGCCTACGGCAAAATGAAAACTCAAAACTCTTAATGGGACTGATTTTTTGTTTTCAAATGAGTACATACTCATTTGAAAACCGCTATAAGGGATGAGAAATTGGATGCTTACCAACAAAGAGATTCGATAGTTAAAATTGTCATGATAAAAGTGAGACTAGTCTTGATCTTAACCTATGGTGCTTTAGGAATGAAGCTATGAGCGAATTCATTGGGGGTGATGAGTGGATATTGCCGATCGCTAATTTTGCTAAGATGCTGCGATAACACTACTGATTGGGGTGAGGTCAGGTAAGTAGATTCTAGGAGATCGACTTGATGGTAGGCTTGACGCAAGGGGGCATCGAGTAAAACTGTGCCTTTGCCCATGACGATCGCGCGATCAGCATAGTCAGGCATGAGATATAAATGATGGGTAATCACAATTACCGTCTTACCCATTTGATGAAGTTGGCGACTGACCTCTAAAATCGAGGATGCGCCCTGATAGTCCTGTCCTGTAGTGGGTTCATCGAGAATGATAATCTCAGGATTCATCGCGAGGAGAGCCGCTATGACAATCCTGCCACGCTTACCTTTAGGCAAAGATAGAGGATGGGCGTGGCGATACTCCCATAGCTGCATCGCTTTGAGACTATTGGTGGTTGCTTGTTCGATCGCATCAGTGCTATAACCCAGAAAGGGTAATGCAAAGGAGACTTCCTTCTCCACACTGGTATTAAAGATTTGGTTATCAGGGTTTTGGGCAAGATAGCCAATGGATTGGGCTAGCTCACTTACCGATAATTGGCTAGTATCGCGATCGCCTACGCGGACTTGACCTGAAGTGGGTTGCAGCAAATTCAGAAAATGCTTAACTAGGGTGCTTTTACCTGCGCCATTCTGTCCAACGATCAGCACATATTCACCCTCGTGGATATCGATGGAAACATGTTTTAATGCTTCCGTACCATCAGCATAAATATGCTGGAGATTTTTAACCGAGAGGATAGGTGACTTATCTAAGTTCACTAGGTAACTTGGAAAATCTGGTGGGGAAACTAGTTTTGATCGCGATCGCAATATCTCTAAATCCTTAATACCCAATTCTAAAGTAACGGGAATCTTCTCAAGTGCAATTCCTTTTTGCTGAATTTTGTAAAATGCGTGGGCGACTTCAGGAGGACGGAGTTTATTTTGTTGTAATAGTTCCACCTGTGCATAGATTTCCGCAGGTGTGCCAATGGCTTGCAATCTACCATCTGTGAGTAAGGCAATGCGATCACAAAACTCAGCCATCTCTTCCGCCGCGTGGGATACCATCACAATTGATACACCCAGATTTTCTTTTAATTCTCTAACCGTTGCAAATACCTCTTGAGAACCGATGGGATCGAGTTGTGAGGTTGGCTCATCGAGAATGAGTAAATCGGGTTGAAGAGCAAGAGCCGCCGCGATCGCTAATCTTTGTTTTTGTCCACCTGATAGCTCCTGTGGATTCTTTTTCTCAAATCCCTCAAGGCGTACTGATTTTAAAGCGATGGGAATACGACGAAGAATCTCCTCGCGAGGAATACAAAGATTCTCTAAAGCAAAGGCGATTTCATTCTCGACCGATGTAGCGGTAATTTGTACCTCAGGATCTTCAAAAACAATGCCAACATGTCGAGCCAATTCGCTGACGGGATGCTCAAGGCTATCTAAACCCGCGATCGCAATTTTGCCGAAAAACCGTCCGCCATAAAACTGCGGCACGATGCCTGTTAAGGCTAAACATAACGTGGTTTTTCCTGATCCTGTTGCGCCAATAATGCCGAGAAATTCACCTTTGTTAATCGTTAAGGAAATGTCTTTTAATACGGTTTCCTTGGCGTTGGGATAGATATAAGAAACTTTGTCTAAAACGGCGATCGCTTCCATAAAGTTGTGTATATCGGCATTAGGGTTCTGCAAATTTAATTTTTATGGCGTAGCGAACCTACATCACAAAGACTAAATTCACTTGTGTAAAAGCTGTCGGATATCACTAGATAGCTGCTTTAGTTTAACTGGTTTCATGATGTATTTATTGGCTCCAGCCAACAGACATTGTTCACGATCTCCTCTCATCGCTAAAGCTGTAATCGCAATAATTGGTACATTGACTAATTTAGGATCAAGCCGAATTTGTCTAGTTGCTTCTAGTCCATCGATCACAGGCATTTGAATATCCATCAAAATTAAGTCTGGACAATACTCCTTCGCGATCGCGATCGCCTCTTGTCCATTTTTTGCTAAAAGTAATCGATATCCCTTTGCCTCAAGATAAGCCGCGAGCGTACTGATATTTGCTTCACTATCATCAGCTATCAAAATCAAGGGCAGAGCAACTTTACTTGCATGATATGTAGAAAGGCTAAATTCGGGATTTGTAGTAGATGAAGGAAGATTTGCTAAGGCATATTTCGCTAAAGCTTGGTACGGAAGATCGATCATAAAGCAACTTCCAACCCCTAATTCACTTGTAAGTCCTACCTTGCCTCCATGCAATTCCACAATCTGTTTGACTAGAGCCAGCCCCAGACCTGTACCTACATTTTGGCGATTCAAGGCATTATCAATTTGAATAAATGGTTGAAAGAGTTTTAGCATATTCTCGGCAGAAATTCCTATGCCCGTATCCATTACCGTAATTCTGAGATAATTCATAGACTCAATACCAACGGATTCTAGATGATGGGACACAGATAGAGTGATAGTTCCACCTTCAGGAGTGAATTTGACCGCGTTGTTGAGCAGATTAATTAAAACTTGTCTAATTCGCCGCTCATCTAACATTAGGTCAGGCAAACGTGGTGGAATTCTAGAAATTAGTTTAATATTTTTGGCATAAGCTTGTTGGTTGATAAATGTCATACTCGATTGACATAGATTCTCAATCGATATTTCATTTAGCTCTAGAGTTACTTTCCCTGACTCAATTTTGGCGACATCAAGAATGTCATTAATCAGCGCTAATAGATGCATACTACTTGATTCAATAGTTCGCAAAGCCTTCATTTGCCGATCACTAACAGCACCAAAGACTCCATCTCGCAGTCCCTCCGACATCCCTAAAATGGCATTGAGAGGAGTTCTCAGTTCATGGCTCATATTGGCTAGAAAATCATCCTTGAGTCTAGTTGCTTTCACCAAGTCTTCATTAGAAATAGCCAGCTTTTGATTGATCTCGTTTAACTTGGCTTCTGCTTGCTGGCGGACAGTAAGTTCTTGTTGTAATTGCTCAAACAGGCTGACCTGTTGAATGGCGATCGCTAACTGACTAGCGATTTGTTTAACTAAATCAATTTCCACATCTTGCCATACACGAGGCTGAGCACATTGATGGATACATAACAACCCCCACAAACCTGTGGCATTGAGCAGAGGAACTACTAGATTAGCGCGTACTTGAAACTGATCCAACACCTGAATATGACAATCCTGAAACCCTGCATTGTATATATCATTGACTGCTTGAATTTTACCTTGAGCATAGAAAGCCGCGTATGTTTCACCAAAGCAATGATCGTGGATTTTTGTAGCGATCACGGAGTCAAATTCAGGTAGAACAACTTCTGCAACAAACTCACCATCATCAAAATTGGAGTCAGGATAAAATTTAAAAATACCTACTCGATCCGCACTCAGGAACTGTCTCACCTCCTGCACAGCCGTTTCAAAGGTAGTTTGCAGATCGAGGGATTGACGAATGCGTTGGGTAATTGCACTCAGTAAGTGTTCCTGTGTCGCCTGTTGCTTTAACCGTAGTTCCGTCTGTTTGCGATCAGTAATATCTTGAATGATTGCTAACATGTAAGATTGGCCATCTTCTCCTAAAAGGGGCGTTTTAGACATTGCAATCATCAATTTACGCCCATCTTTGTGGTAGATTTCCCACTCCTGATTACAGAGCTTATGATCTTTGGTGACAACTTCTTCGTTATTACACAATGCTTGCGTCGAGACTGGCTTCAGACTCTGCTCCCAACCTAAACGATTAATTTCTTCTAAGGTGTAGCCCGTGATCATCTGCATTCGTTGATTCCAGACAGTAAAATGGAGAAAGGGATATTCCTCAATTTCATGACAAACACATAGCCCTTCTGCCATATTTTCGACAATTTGCTGACGGAAGTTGTTTTCTTGCTGCAATCTTACTTGAGTGAACTTTTTAGCGGTTATATCATAACGAATTGCCAAATACTTGAATGGTCGTCCTTGAGCATTGATAAAGGGAACTATAGTGGTGTCTACCCAATAGAGACTGCCACTTTTATGGAGATTGCATATTTCACCATGCCAAACATCTCCACTAGCAATTGTGTGCCACATACTTTGAAAAAAGCTAAAGGGATGATAGCCAGATTTAAGAATGCGATGGTTTTGACCGATCAACTCGTCATAGGTATAGCCTGAAATTTTACAGAAATAATCATTGACATAGGTGATTTTGCCTTGAGCATCGGTAGTAGCAATGATCGCTGTTTGATCGAGAGCAAGCTTAAAAGCAGATAATTCTTGAAATAACTGCTGCTGCTGAATTTTAGCTTGATTGCGATCGCTAATATCCATTGCAATGCCAAACAAACGGCAAATCTGATTTGCATCGTTTTTAATGACATCAATTTTGACAAAAATATTTGCTAAAGAACCATCATCACGACGAATCTGGAGATCGATTTCATCAATTTCACCTTTGGTAATAGCATGATCGATAAATTGGATAAAGCGATCGCGATCATCCCCAACAAAGTAATTGAGAAAATTCTCGTAGCTTGGCTCTGGTAAATCCAGCTCTAAGCCAAAAATCCTAAAGACTTCGGCTGACCAAGTAATTTCTCTAGTGTGGATATCTAGCTCCCAACTCCCAAGATGGGCAATTTGTTGAGCTTCCCGCAAGCGCAGTTCACTTTGTTTCAACTCGGCAGTAAGGTTCCTTACTCGCTCTTCAAGGGTTTCATTGATTTGTAACAACATCTCGATATTCTGTTTACGCCCTGTAATGTCGAGATGTGTACCGATCATCCGAATTGGTTGATCGCTTTCACTCCATTCCACCACCTTACCCTTAGCCAAGACCCAAACCCATCCACCAATTTTATGGCGCATTCGGAATTCAATTTCATAGGCTTCTATTTCATGGCAAAAATGTCGATCTAGAGCTATTTCGACTTGGGGTAAATCTTCGGGATGCACGTTATTACGCCAAGTTGCGATACTGATGGGCTGCAATTCTTCAAGCGTGTATCCCAACATCTCCACCCATCGATCATCTAGGGATAACGTTCCAGTTTGTACCCACCAGTCCCATAATCCAATACCTGAATTTTCGATCACCAGTTTTAGGTGTTCCTTGGTTTGCTTCAGTTCTCGCTCAGCTTTACGTCGTTCTAAACGAATATTTGCTTCCTTTAACTCACGGCGCACTACTGCCGATAACCGCGCTAAATTCCCCTTAGATAGATAATCACTTGCTCCTTGACGCAGCAAGTTCTCTAACACAGTTTCTCCTACACTGCCTGAAACAACGATAAAAGGAATGTCGAGACATCTTTGCTGAATAATAGCGATCGCCTTTAGAGCATCCAATTCTGACAAACTATATTCAGAAATAATCACGTCCCATGTCTGGCGCTCTAAAGCAGTACTGAGGGTCATTTCCGTATCTACTCGTTCCCAAATCACCTGAAAACCACCAAGACGTAGCTCTCCTAACAACAACAGAGTATCGTCCTCTGATTCGTCAATGATTAAAGCATTGAGGTGGTCAGTCATAAAAATATTACTAAGATAGTATTTTCTGTTTAAAGTTTGTTTTAAAAATATTTTTTAGCAAATAGATGCCTATGCAAAGTTATTAGTAACTGATGTTACGTGGAACGAATATCGACCTCACCCCCCAATTCCTCTCCCCTTAAGAGAGGATTAAGGCTAATTTCTTGTTCCCAGATCCCAAAAGGGGAGATGGGCGAGAGGTGAGGGTCTTGTATACTTGCAAAGAATCGTGGGTTGCCCGCTACGCATGCGACCCACACTCTGTTTTGGGGGTATTTATGCATAGCTACTTACTAGACCTCTCGCAGAACTAAGACCAAAGTAGAGAAATAGAGGATTTAGCAGCAGGAAGCCCAACTTCAAAGTTATAAATAGCAGCAATCAAATTACAACGCAAGCCAAAGCGACGACGACAGTTACGATAAGGCTAAGAAAGAATTTTAAA
>JADBWH010000065.1 GCA_020404105.1 Pseudanabaena sp. M53BS1SP1A06MG
GCTCCAGCGATCGATTTTGGGGAACGCACCATGCAGATTGATTGCAGTGCGATCGCTGCTCTTGTAGGGTGCGTTCCCTACAGTGGCTCCTACTGCTCCAGCGATCGATTTTGGGGAACGCACCATGCAGATTGATTGCAGCTGTGGGTTTAAGTGTGATGGCGAAGGCACTGCGTAGCAGTACGCTGATCTTGTCGGTTGGGTTGACGGCTGTTACCCAACACCCTCAAAACCAAGATTAAATAAGGTAGGATAGACGTTGGATAGATTTTCTAGATTGCCGTGAATGGAAGCGTCTATATTGAAACAAGTATTTTTGGGCATTTAACCGCCAGACCCACTGACAATCTGATCGTTGCTGCTAATATCAAGATCACCCAGGATTGGTGGAACGAACATAGTAGCTCATTTACGCTTTACGCATCAGAGATCGTTGAAGATGAGGCAGCTAAGGGAGAGCCGATAATCGCCGCTCAACGGTTAAACTTGTTACAATCCCTAATGCTTCTCGAACTTACGGAAGATGCGTTTGAACTTTCGCAAGCGTTTCTGACTCAAAGCAATCTGCCCAAAGGCATCTAATGACGCTTTACATATGGCATTAGCAACCGTCTATAACTTAGATTATTTGGTAACATGGAACTGCAAGCACATGGCAAATGCCCAAATTCAGCGTAAGCTGGCTCAGATTAGTTCTGATCTCGGATATATATTGCCAGTTATTTGCACTCCTTATGAGCTTATTGGATATAACCTAGAGGTCTAGTCATGTATAAAAATGAAATTCTCGATGAAATTCACAAGTATAGAGAAGAATACGCTCAATCGTTTCAATATGACTTAAGAGCTATTTTTAATGACTTAAAGCAGAAGCAACTGGCTCATAAAGATAGATTAGTTAGGTTGCCAATTAAGCGAGCGTCTAACAAATCACTGCACCCGACCGCCTGCTAAAGCATTCAATGGAACCGCTAAATCTATAGTGCGATGCCGAAGGCACTGCGTAGCAGTACGCTATCTCCCTAGGGTGCGTTCCCTAATGTGGTTCCTACTGATCCGGCGATCGATTTTGGGGAACGCTCCATGCACATTAATTGCAGCTGTGGGTTTAAGTGCGATGGCGCACCTAAAAATGAGCGAATTTCTTGACAAATGAACTTAAATATGGTAATCAATCCCCCCAATTCGCTCCCAGTATGGCATCGTTTCTCATAAAGATGAAGTATAACTTAATTTTGTATCGGCCACCCTGTGGGATTTTCAAAATAACACGCTTACTTGTAATTTTATTAGGGAAAGTTTCTTGCGCTCTCTTCATTTGAGAGTAATATACGGAAAGATTTTTTTTAAAATGTGTATTTAGTATGAGATACGGAAACTTTCCGTATAATATTATGTAGTTAGACTGCTAATTTCTTGGTGAAGATAGTTCTGGTTACTTTTGGGTAAGTGCTATAGTATAGTGAGGTTTTTACATGGTTTTTCTCATGAAAAATAAAGCCATTATTGTGCTAGGGGCCGTTGCCGCTCTTGGACTGGCTGCAACCTCAACTTTACTTCTGACCGGTCCATCTGGAAATTCTCCAGATTCCGCCTCTGCTCAATTTTCTCCCAACGGCATGGGTATGATGCATCATATGCAGGTCAGTAGCGAGTTTAACTATCTTGCCCAAATGATTCCCCACCATCAGGAGGCAATCGATACCGCCCAGGTTATTCTGGCACGCACTAGTCGTCCTGAGATGAGGCAGTTTGCTCAAAAGATCATTCAAGTGCAAACTGCTGAAATTGCTCAGATGAAAAACTGGCTTAACGAGTGGTATCCCGGAAAGAATATTAGCGTCTCCTACGTTCCCATGATGCGCGATCTGAGTCAACTTCAGGGCGATGCCCTAGATCAAACTTTTTTACAAGATATGATTAAACATCATATGGGAGCCGTGATGATGTCGCAAATGCTCCTGAATCATAATCTGGTGAAGCATCAGGCTGTCCAGCCCTTTGCTGAGAACATTGCCACTAGCCAGCGCCAGGAAATTCAGCAGATGCAAACTTGGTTGATAGCTTGGTTTGGTGATCGCAATCCAATGGGTAGAATGCATCATTAGCTGGTATTGCGATCGAGATTTTGGGGGCGATTAATGTTTTGCTTCTGGTGTGCGGTCCAACAACCCCAATGCAGTGGGATGCCGAAGGCACTGCGTAGCAGTACGCCATCGCCGTAGGGTGCGTTCCCTAATGTGGCTCCTACTGCTCCACTGATCGATTTTGGGGAACGCACCATGCAGATTGATTGAAGTTGTGGGTTTAGGCGTTGTCAAATTGAAAGATGCTCGGCGTTGCTGACTTTGGGTATGAATCATTGCATCTACATTTTTTAAAACTCAGGCTCAAACTGACTTTTTGATATATGCACTCATTACTCACCGTTCGCTCATTTTTTCGAGTAAGAGAGTGTCAAACAGGTTGAAAAGCTTACCCAATAAAGGATTCAGCGACCCAGACTGACTCGGGTTCATCCCGAAGCAAAGTAAGTGGTAGTATAAATAGACTCCTCTA
>JADBWH010000066.1 GCA_020404105.1 Pseudanabaena sp. M53BS1SP1A06MG
CCCACAGACTTAACCGATAACCAGTGGAAACTGATAAATGACTTGATATCCGCAGCAGGAACAGGAGGTCGCAAAAGGACAATTGCAGTAATGGTATCGTGTTGTCAGTGCAGGAAGAGAAGCTATGCCTTGTACAGGATGTATTGACAGTCAATCAGCTAAAATCGCTAATCGATTAGCATCACCTGAAGAAGTTGGTCTTGATGGTGGCATTAGTCATTGGTCTCTAACGACATATTCTAAGTAGCTCAACTTAATTAAAACCCAAACCAGAGTTTTGTTCCGCCCGCGTAGTGGGCGGAACAAAACTCTCGGTTTTTAGTTTACTTATGTCTAGCTACTTAATAGTAAAAGCAGAGAGGATCTTGAATGCGATCGCCACGAAACTACAAATGATTCACTAAATTAGATGAGTGCCTATGACAAAATTGACATAGCGACATGTATAACTCACCCAATAAATAGCTTTGATATCCACATCAATACTTACGCCATTATTTGCCCAATTAGCTCACTTTCCCTTCTGGCAATGGGTCACTGAACCACTTGGATTAGAATTTATGCGAAATGCATTAATTGTAGGTGGTTTAGCAGGAATTATCTGTCCGATCATCGGGTGCTTTTTGATTGTGCAGCGCATGGCATTACTTGGGGATGTGATGACACATACAGTAATGCCAGGGATGGCGATCGCTTTTTTTTATAAAATTGATGTAGTGATTGGGGCGTTTATTTCTGGTATCGGTAGCGCATTTTTAATTGCATGGTTGCGATCACAAACTCGCGTCAAGGTTGATGCAGCAATGGCTCTGACATCTTCAAGTTTTTTCGCGATCGGTATTTTGTTAATTTCTCTGCTGAAAATTAAAATCGACTTGCATGGCTTTTTATTCGGCGATCTTCTTAGCGTCTCCTCAATCGACACAATACGAGTCGCAATTATTACAGGGATTGTATTAGTAGCGATCGCTATGTTCTATAGGCAACTGCTTTTCTACACTTTTGATCGCACTGGGGCGCAAGCATTAGGCTTACCTGTTAATCTTATCTATTTAGGCTTAATGGCAGGAGTAACTTTGACGATTATTGCCAGTATGCAGACAATGGGCGTAGTTTTAGTGGTGTCTCTCCTCGTTGGACCTGCGATTACCGCCTATTTATTAGTGAAAGAATTGCATCACATGATTTTTGTTGGGGCGGGGATAGGCGTGATGGCAAGTGTGATTGGCTTATATGCCAGCTACTATTTAAATTTGCCCTCAGGACCTGCGATCGTCCTATCTGTTCTCGTTTTATTTTTATTAACTCTCGTCTTTAGTCCCAGCCAAGGATTACTAACACGCACCAAATAAAAAAGCTGGCTTAGGCGCAACTTTTTTATTTGATCACAAAATATTTATGCTTCAGTTGTTTCTTCAGTCGCACTTTCTTCTACAACTGCAGATTCTTCAGCAACAATTTCCTCAGCAACTGGTTTTGTCTTAGTTGGCTTGGGTCCTCTTACCAAAGCAAGATTTACGGGTGTTTTCAATTGTTCATCCCTGCCGCCTTTTTTATCTCGCTTGCCACCTTTACCCCCATCACGGTTAGAACGCTTTTTGTCGGATTCGTCAGACCGTTTTGTACTAGTATTTTCGCTACCTTCTGGTTGAGGTTGACGATCTGCTTTTTTAATAGGGCGTTCTACCATTGTTAATTCCTAATTACTTAATGTATTGTATAGCAATCCTAAATGAGTTTTGGATGCGTATCCCTTCGGGATGTGTCTCTCAAAAACCAAAAATCTACAAATGATTTAGGACTGCTATATCCTAGCCTGTTTAGGGATAATATCGCGACCAAAAACTAGCTAATCAGTAATCCTAGATGAGGTCTAAACGCAAAGATAAATTGTCAATGGCTATTGTGCATCTGGTTAGAAATTCTCTGAATTATCTCACGATTAGCAAGTCTTAGCTGAGTCACTAGATGCAGGTAATTCCTTTCTTTGCTTTCCCCATGGATATCCACACAGCGATTTACCTCACCAACGCTATTGAGTCGATGAATATGTCTAGCTACTTAATCACTGTTCTTTTCCTTCTGTAGTTATAGACAAGCTCCATCAATGAACAGTAACACGTTGAGCTTCAGCATCAATGGGCTTGAGAAGATAGATTAACAACAATTGCCAGAAAATAGCGATGAACAGAGACCATTTTTGTAAAGTCTTTACAAACTGATGGCGATCGCTATCATTAATCGCTATCAGTTGGAAATTGCAGTCCGCACATTTTTCTAATCTTGGGAAAAAGTCAGGATGGCTTGTATCAAGCACCGCAGGAAAGGCACTAATCGCGGTGTGATTGGTATTCACCACTACTTGCCTATTGTATTGACGGGCATCTAAGCTAATGGATTTATAGAAATCTGCCCGTTCAAATACAGTGATTGTGTGGGTGGCAAATACCGTCAATAGGAAGAATTGTGCCCAGAGTTTGGCTTGCCATGTCCCCCATAGATCAGGTTGCGATCACAATAGCACTTTGAAGAGATCGCCATGACGATAAGGTGTCTTCAGTCTGAAAATGCTCAATTGCGTGACTAGCTAAGCGATACAAGATTTTATCGATGATGCCAAAGTTTTGCTTGGTGACCACAGCCTCCTTCAAAGTATTCACAATTTCAAAGATTTCTTGATGTTCTTGATCTACCTGTAAGTTGCCAGTTTCATAATCTGAATGCCAATAAGCGATCAGTTTCGTCAAAGTCAATGTCATAGAAGTTAGAGCGTGAAGGATTAAATAGATTTGGAGAATCGACCTGTCTCATTTTTGCTGAGATAGCTATCAAAGACTGAGGCAATATTACGGATCAGCAACCTACCCGCAGGCTTCACCTCAATGTGGTCTTGTCTCAGTTCAATCAAGCCATCAGCCTCCATTTGGTACAACTTTGAGCGTTCATCGGCAAAGTATTTACCAAAATCGCGATCGCAGGTGAGATGATATTTAGATTCAATTTCCTTCTGCGAAAGTTTAAATTGACACATCAATTCCATAATGATGGAACGACGTAAAATGTCATCAGCATTTAGCTTGACACCACGCTCAATCGGTAACTCACCTGCATCGATCGCCTTGTAAAAGTCCTGTAAGCCCTTATGGTTTTGAGTATAGACATTTTGCAGCATACTGATCGAAGTCATCCCAAATCCCAAGAGGTCAGATTCAGGCTTGGTGGTATATCCCTGAAAATTACGGTGAAGTTTTCCCTGACGCTGAGCGATCGCTAATTCATCATTGGGCTTAGCGAAGTGATCCATACCAATGAACACATAGCCATGCTTAGTCAAGGTTTCAATCGTCATTTCCATGATTTGCAACTTCTCTTCAGGGGAAGGTAAAGTTGCAGGATCGATTTTCTTCTTTTGTAAGGGCTTTAACCAAGGTACATAGGCAAAGTTAAAGACAGCAATGCGATCAGGCTTGAGAGCAATGGTTTTGGTGAGGGTTTCACGGAATGTCTCTAGGTTTTGATAGGGCAATCCATAGATTAGATCTACATTTATGCCTTCAAAACCCAACTCATGCATCCAGCCCATGCCATCAAAGAGCATATTTTCAGGCTGAAAGGGAATCTAAAGCCTGACGATATCTATCTTTAAAGTTCTTCTTTGCCTCTAACGTTGGCAATTGGTCAAATTCATAAAAAGTTGTACCACATTCATCGGGTAAGTCGAGAGCCGATCGCACGATATGCTTGAGAGCTTGACCACCAGATAAATCACCCATATAACGGGTATAGGAATGAGCAATCAGCAATACAGGATCCCTATTGGATATTTCCCTGAGGCGATCGACGTAGGCTTGCCCTGCTTTTAAAGGCACAATTTCGGAATGCCAATTTTCACCATAATAGAAGGCTAAATCCTGTTCTAAATTTTGTTGGCGATTGAGTTCTTGGAAATATAATTTGCCAACAATAGGATGTTGCTGATGCCGATGAAATTCCTCTTCGAGGGTGCTATAAACCAAGTAGAGATTTGCTAATAATTTCCTAAAAGGAACAGTCTCCACTATTCCCTTAAGAAAGCATTTCATAAATGCGGTATTCTCAGCGGCAGTATGAGATTTCTGTGTACCTTCGCGCAGACGCTTAGCTAGGTGACTCATCAACATTTACTCACAAATTTTAATGGCATCATCCTAGACCTTATACCTAAGTATGATGTCAAGCAAAGTTATGTTAAGTTTGAGCTAGGGGGCTGCTTGATGTTTTGAGTATGATGATTGCAAAATTTGCGGGTATTCATGCAATTTAATTGTGTTGCAGGCGCGAAGCGCCTGCAACACAATTACTAAAAAAATTACTTTGCAGCTACCGTTAATTGATAATTAAATTCACCAAGGTACGCACTGCAAATCCCGTACCGCCAGCGTTGTTATAGCCTGACTCTCGCTCTGTCCAGACTGGACCAGCAATATCAAGGTGTGCCCATGCCTTCGTTTTTTCCACAAATTGCTTCAGGAATAAAGCACCCGTAATCGCGCCACCTGCACGGGAACCTGTGTTTTTGAAATCGGCAACAACTGATTTCAACTGATCGAAGTAAGGCGTTTCAAGAGGCATCCGCCAGAACTTCTCGCCCGCATATTTGGCGGCTTTAGCGATCGCCTCGGCAAAATCATCATCAATCGACCACATACCGCCGATATCTTCCCCAAGGGCAACCACACAAGCACCTGTGAGTGTGGCGAGATCAACGATCGCATCAACACCTAACTTATCGGCATAGACAAGCGCATCGGCAAGAGTCAAGCGACCTTCCGCATCCGTATTATTCACCTCAATGGTTTTACCATTTGAAGCCGTGAGGATGTCTCCTGGACGCATAGCGCTACCATTGACCATGTTTTCGCATGTTGCGACGATGAAATGAACTTCAATATCGGTGGGTTGCAGATGGGCAATCGCTTTCGCTGCACCCAATGCGGCAGCGGAACCTCCCATATCGGTTTTCATTAGTTCGATACTACTACCAATGCCTGTTTTCAGATTTAAACCACCAGAATCAAAGGTTAAGCCCTTACCGACGATCGCTAATTTGCGCTTCGGTATGCCGTTGCTATAGGTGAGGTGAATAAATTTGGGCGGAATATCGGAGGCTTTCGCCACACCAAGGAATGAACCCATGCCTAACGCTTCACAATCAGCTTGCTCAAGGATTTTAGCGGTGAATTGCTCGGATTCAGAGGCGATCGCCACGGCAGTTTCCGCCAATGTAATCGGGGTGACAATATTGGCTGGAGCCGATACTAGTTCCCGAGCCAAAATTACACCATCAACGATCTGCTGAGCCTTGATGATCGCAGGATCAGCGACTTCAGGTTTCGTTTCCAAAATCTCCACCTGTTCAACGCGCCAAGGTTGATTATTTTTTGACTTAAAGCGCTTATCCTGATGTGCTGCTAGCAATAAACCTTCGGAGATTGCTTGTGCTGTGACACTGGCATCTTGGTTATATTCAGGAAAAGCGATCGCTAAACTGGTGGCTTTTTCCTTATTAGCCCATTTCACGGCTGTTGCCGCAGCTTTGCGCCATTCATCCACATTTGCCTTAGCGGGATCACCCAATCCAATCAAGATCACCTTACGCACGGCATAGTCAACACCAACACGACCACTAACCGATGTCCCGTTTTCTCCCGTAAACTCTCCCTCAGTGATTAGATCAGTCAAAGTGCAAGCCAAAACATTGATATCTAGCTGCTTGATAGTATCGGATAGTTCTATGGTTTTAACTACTTTCTCCTCTGCATGATCAGTAGTTGTCTCATTAGGATCTTTAGGGTTGGCAAAAACAGCGATCGCAAGGGCATCTCCTCGCCAAAAGTGGGTCGCAGTTTCCGATGTAAGAATTTTCATTGTATGGAAAGTCTGTAAGTTTTCTAGCTATATATGCGATTTTCAATCAAGAAAAGTCCAAATTTTCCTCGTCTTTGGCGGGGAAACAACCTGAACTTCACTAGACTGAGAAACACTATAAGTAGCTCAACTTAATTAAAACCCAAAACGAGAGTTTGTTCCGCCCGCTACGCGGGCGGAACAAACTTCTCGGTTTTTAGTTTACTTATGTCTAGCTACTTATTACATTTAAATATATCTCTTAAATATATTGATATTTCCCAACTGTCAGGAACATTAAGTGTAGTGCTGCAAAGTGATTTTTTTAGTAATTGTGTTGCGGGCGCTTCGCGCCCGCAACACAATTACATTGCATAACTACCCATTACGAAACCAGATTTAAGCCAAAAAATTTAGCACATGCTGAGAGGGCGCTAAATTTTTTGGCTTAAATCCTATTGGGGACTTGACGAGAAAAAAGGTACCACCGAGTTTGTACAACTTCGACTACGCTGAGCGTAGTCGAAGTTGTAGGTACTTTAATTAATCGCAAGTCTCTTGAGGTTTTGAGTATTACAGAAATATTTCTGGGTTTTAAGTAAGTACAAAAGTACAAAGCTCCGTATTTGAAAATTTGTAGCGGGTGACCAATGCTTCTATGCTTTAAAGTTATTTATGCATAGCTACTTAATACACTAAGGGCTTAATTTCAGATATTTAACCCAATTGGATGATGATTGTAATCCATGCGCTATCAGAATATGCCCTAAGTAAGTTATTTTGGCTGCTATTTAAATCTGAGGAGTTGTAAACTAAGATTATGCGAATTTCTTCCAGTTGGTTGACGCTTGGTGCGAGTTTATCGCTTCTGATTCCAGCTTGGACAGCCAATGCTCAAGAATTTACCCCATCAAAATTAAAATTTGCTGTCATTTCTGAATCCACCACGCCAGAGACCAGCAAACCTCCTATTACCCCCGCAGTAGTAGGAGATGTCAAGCCATCGCAGTCTCAATTTATCAGTTCTACAGAACCTACAAGAGTTTTGCCTAGTGCATCCGTATCTACTCCTGGGCAACTAAACCCAGAGCAACCGCTAGTTGTTCCAACAACACCTAGTCAAGTCAAACTAGAGATTACTAAGTCTGTTACCCTCGCAGAAGTCCTTGAGTTAGTAGAAAAGACGAACTCGGACTGGATTCAAGCTCGTATTGCCGTAGATAAGGCTCGAGCTGCATTACAAGGCGCGGAAGCAGGGCGATCGCCAACAGTATCAGGGACAGTTCAATATAGTTACAACGACTCGGCACAAACTCGGCTAAGTAATATCAATAATCCCTCAACACCACCATTATCGCCACGTAATACGATTAGTAATCCCCTCACGGGTACTGTAGGGATTAACTACACCCTATTTGACTCTGGGGTAAATGACGCGACCATCGCCGCCGCCGAAAATAACCTCCGCATTGCTGAGTCTAATCTCAATCAAGCTCGCCAAACCTTGCGCCTCAATATCGTTACAGCCTACTACAATCTCCAAAATGCCGACGAAACGATCCGCATTCAACGACAAGCTGTTAAAAATGCCGAAAGAAGCTTAAAAGATACTCAAGCCAGAGAACGCGCAGGCGTGGGTACAAAATTTGACGTTCTGCAATCGGAAGTTTCCCTTGCCAATGCTAAGCAGGATTTGCTGAATGCAGAAGCGGCTCAACTAGTGGCAAGACGGGAGCTGTCGCGTCAGCTTAACTACCCTCCTACAGTAGAAATCACGGCTGCGGATAAAATAGCACCCGTAGCTGAGTGGAAGATGCCTTTAGAAGAATCGATTCTACTCGCAGTTAGGAATCGGGCTGAACTAGATACCCAAAAATTACAACGAGAGGTAGCTCGTAGTAATGCCAATGCAGCTCTAGCCAAGTTAGGTCCTCAGGTCGGTGTATTTGCTAACTTCAATACCGCTTCGGAATTTACTAGTGGTGGCGGAATTGGTACTGGCTATCAAATTGGTGCAACTATAAGCTGGACTCTCTATGACGGTGGCAAAACGGCTGCCCAAGTTGACCAATTTAAAGCCGATCAAGCCACTGCCGAAAGTAAGTTTGAGCAAGCAGCCCGTCAAGCCCGTTTTGATGTGGAGTCAGCATATATCAATCAGCGATCGCGCTTCCAACAAATTGGCACTGCCACAAAAGCTGTCAAACAAGCTGAAGAAGCCCTTCGTTTAGCGCGTTTGCGTCTGGATGCAGGTGTGGGTACACAGCTTGAGGTACTCACGGCTGAGTCCGATTTCACCCGCGCTGATGTTAATCGAGTTCAGGCAATTATTGGCTATAATCAAGCGCGAGCCAACCTCGAACGGGCTGTTGCGGGTCTATAGAATCAGCAATTTGTCTGAGGCAAATTATTATTCTAGTGGTATGGGTTAGTAATTGTGTTGCGTTCGCGAAGCACCCGCAACACAATTACGTTGCATGACTACTATTTTTTGTTTTTAAATTTGTTTTTAAATTTGTTTTTAAATTTGTTTTTAAATTTGTTTTTAAATTTGTTTTTAAATTTGTTTTTAAATGAGTACGCACTTATTTGAAAACCATAATAAAAAGGTCTAGGTCTTTTTTATCGGGAAATTGGGTCTAAAACCCCGTCCTTCTAGGACGGCTTTGTATTAATGTATACTATAACATACAGCATAAGACTTACTAAATCCATGTTAGTACTTGAAGCAAAACTTAAAGGCAAGACAGAGCAGTACAA
>JADBWH010000067.1 GCA_020404105.1 Pseudanabaena sp. M53BS1SP1A06MG
CCATTGCAGATGTTCATGTAACTTTTCGCGAAATACGCTAATCTCTTTCATAGGGGTTTTATTTGTGATGTGGTTATCTTTTATAAAACCCCTTCCTGCCTACTTTTGCAACTTTTTGTCCTGTACTAAGATTGCACAGGATAGTTAAGTAAGGGCAATTCATGAATTACCCTTACATTGTCAAAACTATGTCTAGCTTGCTTGCGATCGCTATACAGTTACCAATTCCTTCTTAACCACAAATTGATTATTTGGACGAGGTAAACCGAGATTTTCGCGGAGAGTTTTTCCTTCATACTCAGTGCGGAACAGCCCACGCTCTTGCAAGATCGGAATTACCGAATCCACAAACTCATCTAATCCAGTCGGTAAATAGGGAGGCATGATATTAAAGCCATCAGCAGCATCATTGACAAACCATTCCTCAATGCGATCGGCTATCTGTTTAGGAGTACCGACAAGTTGATAATGACCTCTAGCTCCTGCAATCCATTGATAGAGTTGACGAATGGTTAGATTTTCCCGTCGCGCTAATCTAATCAACAAATCCTGACGACTCTGCTGTAACTCTGTTTCAGGTAAATCAGGCAGAGGTTCATCAAGGGGATATGCCGACAAATCAACATTGCCTAACATACTGCCCAGCAAAGCCAAACCAACCTTAGGATCGATCCCATCCTGTAGCTTTTGGAACTTCTCTTTCGCTTCCTCTTCGGTACGACCAATCACGGGGAAAATCCCTGGCATGATTTTAATATGATCGGGATTACGACCGATTTTCGCCGCCCGTTCCTTCACATCTACATAGAAGGCTCTTGCATCCGCAAGGGTTTGGTGAGCCGTGAAAATCAATTCTGCCGTTTCCGCCGCCAAGTTTTTGCCATCTTCCGATGAGCCTGCCTGCACGATTACTGGATAGCCTTGAAGAGGACGTGCCACATTCAGAGGTCCCCGCACAGAGAAGTATTCTCCTTTGTGATTGGGAACATGGAGCTTGTCTGGGTCAAAAAAGATACCCGATTCCTTATCGCGAATGAAGGCATCATCTTCCCAACTGTCCCACAGTCCCTTGACCACATCTACAAATTCACGGGCTCGTTGATAGCGTGGTGCATGGTCAGGGTGCTTTTCTAGATTGAAGTTTTTCGCTTCACTATCGGTTGCTGATGTCACCAAGTTCCAACCAGCTCGACCACCGCTAAGATAATCTAGAGAAGCAAATTTACGAGCGAGATGATAGGGTTCGTTATAGGTAGTGGAAACGGTGGCAATCAAGCCAATATGTTCTGTAACGACAGATAATGCCGAAAGCAAAGTGATTGGTTCAAAATGTGCGACGTGACCCGCACGACTAATGATGTCCTTATCTTGACCGCGATCGCGTACCGACACACCGTCAGCAAAGAAAATCGTATCAAATTTACCACGTTCGGTAGTTTCAGCGATTTTACGGAAGTGATTAAAATCTAAACCACCCTCGGCGTTGGCCTCAGGATAGCGCCAAGAAGCAACGTGATGTCCTGAACTCATCAGGAATGCGCCAAGCCTAAGTTTACGTTTTTCAGTCATAGTTTCTTAGAAATTCACGTTAAAGTTTTAGATCTCCCCACCTACTCTTCAAGGGAGTAGGAAAGGACTTAAGATGAGTATCAATAACCCGTAGACTTATCCACTACATTCCGCAAAGGCTGACCTGTGCGATAGCGTTGCAGATTATCCAGAAAGAGATTGACAATGCGATCGATCGCTCTTGGTGAAGAAGCGGAAGTATGGGGTGTGATGAACACATTCGGCAAAGTCCAGAGGGGACTCTCTTGAGGTAAAGGCTCTACGGTGAAGGTATCAAGCGCCGCACCTGCAATTCTTTCCTCTTTAAGAGCCTTAATCAATGCATCCTCATCGACGATCGCACCCCTAGCAATATTGATCACAAAAGCTTCGGGACGCAAAGCATTGATCGCCGCTTCATCAAATAGCTTGATGGTTTCAGGGGTAAGTGGTGTGGCAATTACTGCATAATCAACTTCTGGTAAATGCGATCGCCATTCATCCTTACCAACAATCAAATCAAAATTCTCAAGCGGTTGCGGATTACTTCGTGATCCAATCACCTTTAATCCAAAGGCTTTGGCGCGTTGGGCGATCGCTTGACCAATCTTGCCAGCACCAATAATCAGGATTGTTTTCCCATAAATTTCACCAAGCTGTAGCTCAAACCCACGCTTCCAGCCACGTTGTTGACGTAGCTCTATTAAGATATCGATTTTCTTGGCATGGTAGAGAATGTAGGTCAGCACAAACTCGGAAATCGGAATTGCAGAATTGCCTGCACCGTTGGTGAGGATAATATCGCGCTCTAGATATTTCGGTGTGAGAATATGATTTACACCAGCACTAGGGGTTTGATGCCAACGGATTTTGGGGGCAACATCGAGGACTTTATGTAGAGTCGGAGGTTTAAGATAGAACCAATTGAAATAGACCTCGGCATCCGTAGGATCGCCTTCAATCTTGCCAGTTGAGTCTACCCATGCTTTTTCGAGATCGGGATATAGATCGCTAGTTAAATGTGGTTCTAAGCAATCGGCAAATTCTTTAGGTAATAACGCTTTCATTGATTTTGCTCGCTATTTCTTAGTATTTATTTTGATAGAGTGGCTTTGCCGCTCTATCAAAATTTGGTTCTTTACTTTAGTTTCTCTTGAAACAATTCCAAAACATGAGTCCAAGCATCTGCTGCCGATTCGGGATGGTAGCTGCCGCGATGATTACAGAAGAACCCATGTCCAGCATTGGCATAGCGGAAAACTTTATGGGAGATATTCGCCTCTTTCAGTGCTGCTTCCACTTTGTCCACATCTGTTAAAGGAATTCCTGCATCTTCTTCACCAAAAAAGGCATAAATGGCTCCTGTGATGTCTTTAGTACGACGAATAGTCGGTTCACCACCACCGAACGTAGTGCTAGGAATACCAGCACCGTAGAAGGAAGCAGTTGCTTTAATCTCTGGTAATGTCGCAGTCAGATAAACCACATGACCACCAAAGCAAAATCCAATCGAGCCGATCGCCTCACCCTTGATATTAGGCAAGCCCTTGAGATAGGCGATCGCTGCTTGAATATCGCTAATGATTTCATCAGCTTTAGTTTTATCCTTCAAATCTCGTCCCTCTTGAATATTTTCAGGGGAATAGGCTGACTCAAAGTTGGGAGCCGTGCGCTGAAATAATGCAGGTGCGATCGCCACATATCCTTCTCGCGCCAAACGTTCGACGACTTCACGAATATGGATATTTACCCCGAATATTTCCTGTACCACAATCACCGCAGGAAATACACCAAAGTGATTTGGTTCTGCAAGATAGGCATCAATTAGCAAACCAGCATTAGCGATTTTCACGCAAGAAGTCCGAATTGAAGAATTTGCTTGATCTTTCTCTGGGTTGATAGTTGCTAAAGTCATAGTTGTGTTGAATTTATATTTTGTCTCGCTTAGATTTCCATTTTGTAGATATGATGTGGGCTTTGTCTGCACCATATCTACACTAGTTATTGGAGTCCTTCAGAGATTCGGGAGTCATTGCAGCATATTGCTCAGGGGTCAAAATCACTTCTCTAAGATCAAGTTTTTTGGGAATGACTTTCTCTTGTGTAAATAAATCAGCAATTTTTTGCTGGCTTTCAATAATTTGTGGTGAAATTGGTCTTAAGCGATAACTAGCACGACTAGTTACAATTTCTTGAATTTCAGGCTCAATCTTTAAAATGGGAGCAACTAACTTCACCACTTCCGCACGATTAGCTTCCGCCCATTGACCGCTCTTATCAATCTCCTCAATCACAATACGGAGCAAGTCAAGATTATCCGTAGCAAAGCTCCGAGACGCGATATAGAAACCTCCCTGCGTAGCAATTTTATGGGCATCTCTAATGATCCGCCCATTGCCCTTAGTTTCTGCTAGCGCTAGATAAGGATCCCATGTCACCCAAGCATCAATTTTCCCTTGAAAAAAGGCTTCTCTCGCTTCTACAGGTGGCAAGGTTACAGGCTGAATATCACTATATTTCAGTCCCACTTCTTCTAATGCCTTCACAATCAAATAATGGGAAGCAGAACCTTTCTGAAAAACGACTTTCTGTCCTTTCAGATCCGCAACGGTCTTAATAGGCGAATCCTTCTGGACAATGATGCCACTGCCTTTACCTTCACTAGGTTTACGGGCTACCACATAGACTAATTGCGAACCTGCGGCTTGGGCAAAAATCGGTGGAGTTTCGCCCACTGAGCCAATATCAACTTTGCCCACATTTAAGGCTTCCATCAATTGAGGACCTGCCGCAAACTGCGACCACTCGACCTTAACGCCTAAAGACTCTAGACGTTTTTCTAACACCCCGCGAACTTTCGTTAAATCTCCAGAGCTTTGATATCCTACCCGAATTACCTTTGTTTTAATCGCAACAGGTTTATCTGCGCTTTTTGATGGATTACTTGCAGGATTATTTGTAGGACTAGTTGATGTAGCTTGTTTTGTAGAAACGCTACAACTTGTCAGAGCCGTTGATAGAGCTAGTAAACTAGGAGCTATCAGTAAACCAAACTGTCTCCATAATGAAGATTGAGAATGATGAGACCGCTTGAGTGATGTAATCATGAAAGTCTTGAAATCTTAGAAATCTTTATTTTTGAAAATGAACGTAGAGAATCAGGCGGGTTTTCATTTTGCAATAGACAAAATGAAAACCCCTATAGCTCTAGAATGGACGACTACCTGCAAGGCTAATCCGCTTTAAAACACGGCGCTCATTGGGATCGAAAGCTGTACGGCGATGCAGAGTTGATTGATTGTCCCAATACACAATGTCACCGACAGACCATTTATGCTCGTAATAGAATTTGGGTTGATTAAGATGCTGACGCAATTGGGCAATTAGCGCCGAACCTTCCTCTGGATCGACTCCCACTAGAGATACTTCTGTCTCATAGCCGAGGCTCAGAATCTTCAAGCCACTTTCTGGATGAGTGCGTACCAGAGGATGAGGAAATACAGGTGCAACTAGTGGTGTGCTAGTATCTTTGCGGTATGAGCGTCGGGGCGAGTCAGGAGTCCGCACAAAGGGATTGTATGTGATCAATTGCAAATCCTTAATGCGTTCTTTAGTTGCATCATTCAAAGCTTCATAGGCGAGGTTAAGATTGAGCCAAGCTGTCTCTCCGCCCTTGGTAGTCACTTCTTCAGCATAGAGAAAGGAACCGCTAGAGGGATAGGGTGTCCAATGATGATCGGCATGAAAAGAGAGTTCGCCTGTCCCCGTAAAGCCGCCTTCGATATTGGCTACAGGAATGACTACAGGTGTTACGCCTGTTTTAGAAGCAAGTACAGGGGTTTCGTCAAGGGGAACAAATAAATCACCGAAATAATAGGCGAAGTTCTTTAATTGCTCATCGGTTAACTTCTGATTTTTGAAGATCAGAATATGGTAGTTCCGATGGGCTTGTTTCAGGTGCAAAATTGTGGCGGGATCGATGGGTTTACTGGCATCTAAGCCCGTAACTACGGCTCCTAAAGGCGCATCCAGAGGCGTAATACTTACTTCCTGTGATGTATTTGATGCGATCGCTGAAAGTGTGATGGTCATATATTGAAATATATTTAAGAGGCTTGGGGTTTCTTATGATAATTACCAATCTGTCAATGACAAATTGGTAATTAGATTGGTAAGTAGCTCAACTTAATTAAAACTAAAAACCGAGAATTTTGTTCCGCCCGCTACGCGGGCGGAACAAAATCTGGTTTTTAGTTTTAATTAAGTTGAGCTACTTAATCAGGAAAATTGGGTTTGAGATTACAGATTAAGACTTGGTTTCTTTGGCGAGAGCAAGAACATTCTTCGGAGTAATGTATTCGTACTCTTCAGGTTTTAGGAAGCCAGTCCGAACATCGGGCTTATTAGGAATCAACTTATATTTGAACCAAAATTCAGCAACTTTCTCTTGCTCTTTAATCACATCTTCGGTAATTGGACGCAATCCATACTCATACTTAGTATGCATTTTTTCTAAGATGGGTGCATCAACCTTGGTGACATCGGTTAGTAGGGCGGCAACTTCCTTGGGATTTGCTTTTACCCATGCATCAGCCTTTTCTATCTCTTCAAAGAAAAGCTTAATGGCATCTTTATTTCCCTCATAATATTTACGAGTTGTGGTGTAGAAGTTACGAGTATCTCGGAGCTTTTCTCCATCAATCAATACTCGTCCAACTCCACTTAGTTCCGTACGGGTAATAAATGGATCCCAAATAAACCATCCATCAACCTTGCCTTGGCTAAAAGCAGCGCTGGCATCAGCAGGAGGTAAAAAGACAGATTCAAAATCACTCGTTGATAATCCTTCTTTTTCAAAGGCTTTAACCGCTAGGTAATGACCGATAGAAGCTTTCTGGAAAGCGATTTTTTTGCCCTTAAGATCTTGAATGCTCTTAATCGGTGAATCCTTGCCGACTAAAAGGGCTACGGGCTTACCATTACTAGCAGTTGCACCAATATAAACCAATGGACTACCTGCGGCTTGGGAAAATACAGGAGGCGATTCGGCAGTGGAGGCAATGTCAAGACCATTAGCATTTAAAGCTTCAAGTTGTTGAGGGCCTGCGGCAAATTCCGCCCATTTCACTTCATAGCCGAGGGGTTGAAAGGCTTTCTCTAATGTGCCTTGTTTTTCTAATACTGCTAACGCTGTGAGTTGTTTGGAGCGTACAATCCGAATAACTTTTTTCTCCCCACTGGCAGCATTTTTACTGGTTTCAGTAGCTTTGGCGTTAGGTGATGTTGATGCAGTTTTAGAATCGCTTGAAGTTGAGGCTGTAGGAGTGGAACCGCAACCAATTAAAGTGGTAGATAAAACGAGGCTATAGGCGGCGGAAAATAATAGCGATCGCCTTTTAATTTTTTGGACTTGGTCGGGGCGAGTGAAGACCTTAAACAATGGAGGCAGTTCTTTCATGGATTTGTCTAGCGAGTTATGGGAAATTATGGAAATCCTGTAGATCCTTTGTAGGTTGGAGATCTTGAATAATCTACTAAATATACACGTAAATACCGTAGTTTGCAGAAACTATCCTCACACGAGTCGAAATAAAACGCAAGTCAAATGCAATACAAAAAGGAATTAACCCTAAACTCCCAACAAATCTTAAGACTTACGCATTGGGTAGATGTGATGCGTAAGTCTTAATAATTAACTAATTAAGGAGATGCAGGAATTTGTAATGATTTTGTTTCGCGATCAATCCAACGGCTGACGGATGGTAACTGTGCCGAAAACCAGACTGCCCCGAAAATACTCAAAACACCGCAGATAATCAAAGCATTAGTTGCACCAAAGCTATTGGCTAACGTGCCTGCAAATAGGTTTCCAAAAGGCATCATTCCCACCATCGCGAGGGCATAGAAACTCATCACCCTACCGCGTTTATCCTCTGCAACTAGGGTTTGGATAATCATATTGCTACTAGTAATTTGGAGAATCGTGAAGCCACCTGTAAAGACGAGAATCACAATTGATAGCCAAACCTGTCGCGATAGAGAGAAAGAAATCAAACTTATGCCGATCGCCACTTGAGCAAAGACAATTAAACGCTCTAGCCCTGCGATTCCGCGCCTGACACTGAGATATAAACAGGCAAAGAATGAACCAATCGGAGCAGAAGTACTAAGCTGCGCCATCGTTGTGGCATTTCCATTTAAAATCTCGGCAGCAAAAACAGGCATGAGAGCAATATGCGCCATTCCTACAAGTCCCTTTAAAGCAATCATCAACAAAATTGCACGGATAGGCTGAGTTTGAGCAACATATTTAAAGCCTTCTCCTAATTTCTGAAAAGTCTCTCCTAAGCTAGAACGGATATTGGAATGGATTGTAGGAAACTGCATCGCTTGCAGAGTCAAGATTGCTGGGATATAGCTAATTGTGTCGTAGAGGAAACAATATTTTACGCCTAATGTCGCGACTAAAATTCCGCCCACTGCGGGACCTAGTACGAGAGAAGAACTCAACATCACTGAGTTTAAGGCGATCGCATTACTACTGTCAGCGCGATCATCAACAGTTTCCGTAACGATGGTATGGCGCACGGGCATATCTAGTCCTTTGATCATGCCGTTGAGAACACTTAGTCCTAACAGGATTGGGAAGGTAATCAAATTCGTAAAAGTCAGAATTGTTAACGCGAGAGATACAGCGATTCCCACGATCTGCACGAACATTAACAAGTCGCGGCGACTCCAACGATCGCTCAATACTCCCGAAAAGGGAATCACGATTAATGTAGGCAAAAATTGTACAAATCCCGCTACCCCTAACATCCATGCTGAGTGAGTCAAATCATAAACCAGCCAAGGAATCGTAAGCTGTTGGGTCATGAATGTCCCAGACATGGATAGTAACTGTCCGCCAAAAAACAGGCGAAAATTCTGCCAGCGCATAGCGGGTAAGTAGTGATAAACGATGTTAAATATGCGATCGCCTTGCCTATTCCAATTCTTCATTACATCACCTCTGTTGTTAATCTTGAACGGGATGTTCTTCAATAGAATCAAGGGGAACGTTTAAATTGCCATTTGTTAAATTTTTATTTGTGGTGATCGCCTTAGCTGAAGAAGTATGTAAGGAAATACTCTTAAAGTTATTCTTGAAATTATTACTTTTTGAAGCGGCAAAATCTTTTTCATCAAGATTTTCAGGTAAGAATCCGCCTGCTTGCATTTGCCATAGGCGATGGTATGCACCTTTTAGCGCTAGCAGGTCAGTATGAGAGCCATCTTCAACGATCTCTCCATGATGAAAGACAAGGATGCGATCTAAATGGGAAATTGTCGAAAGACGGTGAGCGACAACGATCACGGTTTTACCATTCATCTCTTTGTCGAGAGTGTCTTGAATGGCGCGTTCGGTAATCGAATCAAGGCTAGATGTTGCTTCATCGAGAATTAGAATTGGCGCATCTTTGAGAATGACTCTGGCGATCGCAATTCTCTGACGTTGACCACCCGATAGCTTTACACCACGCTCTCCCACCATTGAGTCATAGCCTTCGCGAATTTGTTGGATAAATTCATGGGCATTAGCTTTTCTTGCAGCTTCCACTACTTCCTGATCGCTTGCCTCTAAGCGCCCATAGCGAATATTTTCGAGGAGGGTGCGATGAAACAGGGATGGATCTTGAGGAATGAGGCTGATCTGGGCATGGAGAGATTCTTGGCTGATGTCGCGAATGTCCACACCATCAATGAGAATTTGCCCTGATTGTGGATCGAAGAGGCGCAATACTAAATTGACAAAAGTGGATTTACCTGAACCCGATAAGCCGACTAGTCCGACTCTTTGCCCTGATTCAATTGTGATCGAGAGACGATCAAAAACTTTCTTTTCTTCAGAATAGCTAAAGGTAACATCTCGAAATTCGATTTTGCCTTGGGTAATAGAGTGAGATATCGGGCGATCGCGATCAACAATCTCATGGGGTTGAATGATTGTGTAAACACCATTGCTGACATTACCAATATGCTCGAAAAATTCCAAAAAGCGACGACTTAAATTCTTCGCTTCAGAAATAATCAAAAGTGCGATACTACTTGCCATTACAAAATCAGCAACTTCAATCTTGCCTTGACTCCATAGAGTCAGAGCATAATAGAGCGTACCAATTTTGAGGGCGGCTCCAGCGATGAATTGGAACAGTTTTACACGCTCTGAATACCAGTTTGCCCGTCTTACATCTTTGAGTTCGACCACATGGCGATCGCGTAAATATTTGCGCTCAAATCCTAATTTGGCAAACAAACGCACACTGCTGAGATTAGTGACAGTATCGACAATCTGCCCGATGGTTTCGCTCCTTGCAGAAGACGCAGCTAGCTCGTAGGGTCGGCTGCGAGAGGCAAGCCAATAGGAAACAGAAACAAAGGAAAAAGCCCAAATTCCTACAAATAGCGCTAGCCCAGTATTTACGCGAGCTAGTAGAGCGATCGCCACTGTCATCACGATGCCCACAGGCATGAAATCGAAAATGAGGGAATATAAAGTGCGGGCAACGCCAAGGGAAGTTTCACCAATGCGATGGGCTAAGGCTCCTGCGAAACTATTGCTAATGTAGCGATGGGAATGATGCTGTAAATAGGCGAAAAGATTTCGGGCTACGTGCTGGCGCAAAACGGGCTGTAGCAAAATCATCACGAGTCCAGAGGTTTTGCCAAAGACCACTTCACCAATGCTTAAACAGGCGAACAACATAAAAGGATTCCAAATTGCTTCTAGCCCTGCACCATGCTGACTGGCTCTAGTGACTCCTCGCATAATTTCGCCGATCGCAAAGGGAAGCATAATCCCACAAATAGCATGGAGTGCTTCGAGCGCCACCATCGCTACATACCACCAGCGAAATTGGCTGACAAAATGCCAGACAAAACGGAAAGGTGTTGCGGGAAGATCGGGAGCATCAGCAGCCCGTTGAAAGGCTTGGGATCTGAGGTGCGATCGCAAATTATGTTTGAAGCTTTTGCGATTTGACGGACGAGTTTTTGTGGTCATTTAAGTTTCTAAGATGTAGCAGTTTTGATTTTTGATTTTGCCGTAGGCAAAATCAAAAATCTATCTCAACGCATCACCGAGGCGATATTCAGCAGAAATATGATCGAGCTTGTCTTTTAAGTCAGCATCTAACTTGATCTCTAACGCCTTGAAATTATCTGCAAGTTGTTCAGGACGACTCGCGCCAATAATCGGAGCCGTGATAATCGAATTCGCCAATACCCAAGCCAGAGCTAAGGTGGTTAGCGGAATCCCTGCTTCCTTCGCCACATCTTGCAATTTTTGGACAGTGCTAAATTCGCGATCGTGCCAATAGCGATCTTGATAGACCTTAGCAGCAGCAGCAAGGGTAAATCTTGTTCCTGAGGCTGGTTTTTGATTAGGACTATGTTTACCTGTCAGCAATCCACCTGCGAGAGGATTGTAAGGAATTACGGCTAATCCTTCTTCTTGAGCAAGGGGCAAAAGTTCTCCTTCGATTTGCCGAAATAGAAGATTATAGCGAGGTTGCACGGAAATAAATCTCGTCAATCGGCGCGTGTCCGCTTTACCCAAGGCACGACTGAGGCGATAGGCAAGGAAATTAGAAACGCCAATGAGCGCACTTTCCCAGATGAGACGATCACATCTAAAGCTTCAATCGTCTCATCAAGGGGCGTATTTGTGTCGTCAGAATGGAGTTGATAAAGATCGACATAATCAGTCTGCAAGCGACGCAGAGAATGATCGATCGCCTCAAATAAATGTTTGCGCGAAGCACCTTGATCCCAAGGGGCGTTAACGACTTTCCCGACAGCCTTAGTCGCCAAAATAAAGCGATCGCGTTGAGAAGTGATCGCTAATCCTAGATAGATACAGCGACCTTTTGAGCAACTGGTTTTGCCACAATATTAGTAGGTTGATACTTGTTCAACTTTGCTTCAATTTGGGTTCCCTTAAAGAAATTAGGATTTGCTTGAGTGTAGAATTTGTAAGGATTCGAGAACACATAAGCCTTGAAATCAGCTTCCGTAATTACTCCTTCTTCTACCAAGCTCCAGCTTTCGGCAAGAGGCTGAGTGAGATCGGGAACATCCCAGTGTCCGACATCGGAGGAGTAGATCGCATTTATCTTCACGCCCAAGGGATTAGCCTTGTCGTTGAATGCAGCGGCAATCGTGCGATCATCAGACTCAGAGCCAAAGTAAAAGTTATCAACCCAGCGATCGCGAATATCTTCAATCTTCTCAATCCCAGCCTTACCAAAGTCTTCTAGCTCATCACCAACAGGAGAACGGCTGTGTCGTAGGAACGAAGAACCGAGAACGGTTTGGAGTAATTCTTCCTTAGTGAAGGATCTACCCTTAGTCAATTCTTGACCATATTTCTCGAAGATGTCGAGCAATTCATCAGCATTAGCTTCGGTAGGATCGTAGTTCTTCAAGCCTTCAAGGTTGCGCTTCAAGAAGCGATCGACCAAGTGAATGTAAACATGAGCGCCCCAATCAGCACCACCTTCGAGTAGAGCCACGCGCAATTGTGGGAATCGTTTGGTGACACCACCAAAGAACAAAGCCTTCGCAAAAGCTTCCGAACCATCGGCAAAATGCCCGATGTGGTTGTTCATGTAGTTGCTGATGGAAGAGCGACCAGTCCAACCTTGGCTACCGTAATGAGTGGCAATGGGTACACCAAGTTCGACAACCTTTGCCCAGAAAGGATCGTAGTCATACTCGCTATCGATACCATAGAAATCGATGTAGGAGGCATAGCGAGCAATTTCAGGATACTTGTCGGCAGGATATTTATCAGCGATCGCCTTGATAGGACGCTTGACACCACCAGGGATATTGATGACCTTCAAGCCCAAAACATTGACCGCAAATTCCAACTCTTCGATCGCTTCTTTAGGATCATTCAAGAGAATTCCAGCGACAGGGGTGAGGCGATCGCTATATTTGCGATAAAGGTCAGCGTGGTAGTGATTGATGGCGCGTTGCAAAGCTTGACGATTCTCATTGCTACTACCAGCCGCCGCCAAGACGTTATTAGGGAAAAGTACTGAATAATCAGAACCTTGTTCTGCTAGACGCTCTGCCAATAGGGAGGGAAGAGTGTAAGTAGCAAGATCCAAAGTATTTTTGGTAACTCTAGCCCACCAAGGAGAACGTAAAGTGCGGTGATATTGACGCTCTTCGGGGGTTTGTTGATACCAGTCTTTACCTTCAGACTTAGGATTGAGGCGACCAAATTCAGCTTTACGCAGTTCATCGACTAATTTGGAACCGCCATAGTTAGCGATGTAGTCCTCAAAGTCGGGGGTGAAATCGTTAGTATGGATATCGGTGTCGATTACTGGATAGTCAAGTTTCGCTTTCAATGCGGCGGAAGGCGAAGTACTTAAGCGGCTATATTTACTCATAGATACTCTCGTTACCCGATTGGGTTGCCGTAGATTAATGATAAAAGTCTGACATAGGGATGTTCAAAACTAATGTCGCCTAGATTACAAATATGAGAAATACTAATTATTAGTTTATCTAAGAATTTTGATAAAACTATTCCCAGCCAAGATCAGAGTGGAGGCGCTTAGAGTCACCACTCTGATCTCTTCCTTAAATGATTTTGACTTGGGAAGCAGCTTCTGTTGCTTTTTGACGGGATTCGATCACATTTTTGCCTTTAGCTAAAGCTACACCCATGCGGCGGTAGGGACGAGAATCGGGTTTGCCAAATAAACGGATTTCTGTGTTGGGGATCGCAAGAGCTGCCTCTACACCTAAAAAGGAAATGTTGTCACTACTTCCGCTGGCAAGAATGACGGCACTGGCGGATGGACTGAGCAATTCAATTGTAGGAATCGGTAAGCCGAGAATTGCCCGTAAATGGAGTTCAAATTCGTTAAGATTTTGAGAGATGAGAGTAACCATTCCAGTGTCATGGGGACGAGGGGACAGTTCCGAGAAAATTACTTCATCTTTAGTGATAAAAAATTCCACCCCGAAAATACCTGCACCGCCAAGTTTATCGGTAACTTTACGAGCAATGTCCTGTGCATCTTTGACTTGAGAAGAGGTTAAGCCAACGGGCTGCCATGATTCTTGATAGTCACCTCGTTCCTGCCGATGCCCGATCGCTTCGCAAAATAGAGTCTCTCCCTGCCATTGACGGATTGTTAACAGGGTAATTTCGACTTCAAAATTGATAAATTCCTCGATGATGATTTTGGCTGTATCACCTCGACCGCCAGCGATCGCATAATCCCAAGCTTTTTCCAATTCATCGGGAGAATTGACAACAGATTGACCCTTGCCAGAGGAAGACATCACAGGTTTAATCACATTCGGGAAGCCAATTTCGGTGGCAACGGTTTTTAGTTCATCGAGGCTATTGGCATAGGCATATTTAGCAGTTCGTAAACCTAATTCATGACTAGCTAAATCCCGAATGCGATCGCGATTCATCGTGAAGTTGGTAGCAGCAGCAGTGGGGATGATCGTGTAACCCTGTGCTTCCAGTTCCAGCAGCTTTTCAGTACGGATTGCTTCCACTTCTGGCACGATCAAATCAGGTTGATGTTTTTTGACGACAGTTTCGAGTGCCTCACCATCCAACATCGAGATTGCTTCCCTACAATCAGCAACTTGCATCGCAGGTGCATTGTCATAGCGATCAACTGCAATTACCGTATTACCGAGTCTTTGGGCGGCAATAACAAACTCCTTACCTAGTTCCCCAGAGCCAAGTAGCATGATTTTTTTCGGTAATGTGATCGCCATTTAGTTCACCTTATTTTTTGACAAAACAGCTATATCATAACGCTTTTAGCATTAACACCCAAAAACGGGAAGCTAGATTTTAAATAGCTTCCCGTTTTTGATTATTCAGAAAACAGAAAACAGAAAACAGCTAACAGAAAACAGAAAACAGAAAACAGAAAACAGCTAACAGAAAACAGCTAACAGAAAACAGCTAACAGCTAACAGCTAACAGCTAACAGCCATTAAGCAACCAACTGTCTTTCCTGATTGCGAATTGTGTACTGATTAGCAGGACGACGTAAACCCAGATTTTCGCGGAGAGTCTTCCCTTCATAGGCAGTGCGGAATAACCCACGCTTTTGGAGAATGGGAACGACGAGATTGACAAAATCATCTAAACCTGTGGGCAGAATGGGAGGCATAATGTTAAATCCATCGGCAGCACCATTGTCAAACCACTCTTGCAATTGATCAGCAATACTTTCGGGAGTACCAATAATTGTGCGATGTCCGCGTGCTGTGGCGAGAGAACGATATAGCTCACGCAAAGTTAAACCTTTAGAAGCCAAATCTTTCACCAACTTCAAGCGACTCTTATTGTTATTGGTGATAGAAGGTAGCTCTGGCGCAAGATCATCTAAAGAATATGCCGATAAATCCACACCTCGATAATATTGCTTCAAAATGCCCCAAGCGACATCGGGATGAATCAAAGATTGCAGAAATTCATACTTCTCTTGGGCTTCCTCTTCGGTGCGTCCAATCACAGGAAACGCGCCTGGCATAATTTTCAAATCGTGAGGCGATCGCCTATATTTGGCAAGACGACCTTTAACGTCGCTATAGAATTCCTGCGCGTCAGCAAGGGTTTGATTAGCGGTAAAGATTACTTCAGCAGTTCTTGCCGCTAGTTCGCGTCCAGGTTCCGAAGCTCCCGCTTGAACGATCACAGGATAGCCTTGAGGAGGACGGGCGACATTCAGAGGTCCTTTGACCGAGAAGTACTTACCTTTGTGATTGAGGGTATGCAATTTCTCTGCTTCAAAATAAACACCAGATTCGCGATCGGCAATGAAAGCATCATCTTCCCAACTATCCCAAAGTCCTTTAACGACTTCGATAAATTCCTCAGCTCGTTCATAGCGTTGGCTATGTTCGGGATGGTGCTCTAAACCAAAGTTAGCCGCCGCATTCTCATTACCTGTTGTGACGACGTTCCAAGCGGCACGACCTGCACTGAGATGATCGAGAGATGCAAATTTACGGGCTAGGATATAGGGTTCTTCGTAGGTAGTGGAAGCCGTGGAAACAAAACCAATGTGGTTTGTGACTGCCGAAAGTGCAGAAAATAGTGTCACAGGCTCAAAGTGAGCAATCTTGCCATTACGGCTCTGGGTTTCAGGTGCGCCACCCCAGACCGCAGGGCTATCAGCGAGAAAGACGGTATCAAATAGACCGCGTTCCGCAGTTTGAGTGATTTGCTTATAATGCTCAAAGTTATGTCCTGCATCAATTTGAGTGTCAGGATGTCTCCATGCAGATACATGATGACCAGTAGCTTGAATAAATGCACCTAATCGAAATTGACGTTTTTGACTCATGGTTTTTCTCTAAAATAATAAAGACGCAAACGTAGAGGCAATTCATGAATTGCCTCTACGTTTGTTGCCTAAGCAGCAACAGGCTGTTGAATAAATCGGGAATAGCGTTCAATGTAGAAATCGACTGGATTGGCGATCGCTTTGACCGCAGGGCGATCGCTAACAGCATCCCACCAGCGCTTAACGCGCACAACTTCTTTAGGAATCGTGTAATTGCGATAATGCTCAAGAGTGGGAATGCGCTCAAACCAAGGATAGAAAGTGAGATCGACGAGGGAAATATTTTCACCAAACCAGTAAGCTCCATCACCAGAGAGCTTAGCTAGGGCTTCATTCTCAATAAATAAAATTGCCTCGTTTAATTCCTGACGACCTTGTGCCTGTTCTTCATCGGTCTTGCCACGTAATAACTTACCAAAAGCAGATGAAAATTTAGTATTAGCATAGTCAATCCAGATTCTAGCGATCGCTCTGTAACCAGCATCTTTTGGGAGCAAAGCAGGTTCAGGGAATACATCGTTTATATATTCATTGATAATCGCCGATTCATAAACTTCATTTTCGCCATGACGGAGCGCAGGAACTTTGCCATACTTAGAAATTGAGGAGAACCATTCAGGTTTGTTCTGCAAATCAATTTCGGTATATTCAAAGTCAATTCCCTTTTCGCCTAGAACTAGACGAGTACGATGAGCATAGGGACAAGCTTTGGCGCTGTAAAGTTGAATTTTGGACATAGAAATTTGGTGATTGTCATTGGTCATTGGAAGATCGATCCGTAGGGGCAGAGCATTCTCACAACAATCTATAAGATTTACAGATCACCTTGATTTGAGAATGCTCTGCCCTAAACTTCGCAACGTAGGAATAAATTTAGAACTTAGGAATAAATTAGTAATGTAGGAATAAATTTATACCGCAGGGACAAATTGTTGACAAAAGCGGAGAGGGTAGAGCATTTGCGATTTAAGATTTCGATGGAAGGCAAAAATTTTGGTGCAAATGCTCTACCCCTACGCAATCTACAAAATCATTGTCTTTTGTGTTATTGCGCGGGGTTGGGATAAAGAGAATTTACGTTTTCAATCTCAGCAAAAATTGTAGAATCTAATTCCACATTGACACTATCGAGATCCTCTTTTAGTTGCTCTAAACTTGTTGCGCCGATGATCGTACTAGCGACAAACCAACGACTGCGGACAAAGGCTAGAGCTAAAGCAGAAGGTTTGATATTGTGTGCCTTGGCAAGCTCCACATAGGCATTGACAGCATTAGTCACATTAGGCTTACGGTAACGTTCGCCAAATCCTGCAAAGGCGTTTAGACGCGCTTTCGGCAGATTGTCATGGAGATATTTACCTGTTAATAGACCAAAGGCAAGAGGACTATAGGCAAGTAATGGCACATTCGTATGATGAGAAGCTTCAGCTAAAGCTCCATCAAAGGCTCGGTTCAGCAAGCTATAGGCATTCTGGATCGAAACAATTTTGGGCAAATCTTTCTTCTTCGCGATATGGGTAAATTTGGAAAGACCCCAAGGGGTTTCATTGCTGACTCCGATATGGCGAATCTTGCCTGCTTTAATCAGGTCATCAAATACAGCAAGTTGTTCAGAAATCGGGACTGTTTCACGCTCTTTTGTGATGTCGTAAACAGTTTCACCGAATTGCGGTACATAGCGATCAGGCCAGTGAATTTGATAAAGATCGATGTAATCGGTTTGGAGACGCTTGAGACTATCGTTAACAGCTTGTTCAATATTGGCGCGATCAATCTTCTGCACACCACTACGGAGCCAAGCAAATCCACGCCCTGGTCCTGCAATCTTGGTGGCGACGATGACTTTGTCCCGTTGACGTTTAGCTAACCATTCACCAATATAGCTTTCGGTTAAACCTTGTGTCTTCTCTTGCACTGGTACAGGATACATTTCAGCTGCATCAAGGAAATTTACACCATGATCAAAGGCATAATCTAATTGTTCGTGGGCTTCAGCGATTGTGTTTTGATTACCCCAGGTCATTGTCCCAAGGGTTATCTCGGAAATTTGTAAATCGCTCTCACCAAGTTTGTTGTATTTCATAGGGAGGGAAGACAATAGGACAAAGGAGGAAATTAGCTTTTAGCTCTTAGCTTTTTATGGAGATGGAAGATTTTGCTATTGTTGCGAGATGCTGTAAAGATGAGGAGTCTGCAAGACTAGGACTATTTCTTAATAGCTTTGATTAATTCTTCGATGGATTGTTTTAGTCTTTGGTCAATTTCTTCTTCTAGGGTGACACTACGATCATCATTCACAGCGATCTGCTTATCGATCGCATAGACAACTCCCAGAATATGCCTAGCACCTAGCTCACTTAGCACAGGTTTGAGAGTGAAGTCGATCGCTAACAAATGGGCGATCGAACCACCAGTAGCAATAGGAAGGATCACTTTATCAGCTAAGGCTTTTTGAGGAAGTAAATCGAGAAAGGTTTTGAGTAAGCCTGTATAGGATGCTTTGTAAATTGGAGTAGAAATAATTACGGCTTGAGCCTCTTCTAGCAGAGCCTTGGGTTGTTCGAGGCTAGGGCTATTATATTTACCAAATACCAAATCTTCCGCAGGTAAATCACGCACAGATAGTAAATTGGTTTTGATTCCTTGTGCATTTAATAGGGCGATCGCATATTCTAAAATGCCTTGCGATCTAGAAGGAGCAGAAGGACTCCCATTGATTAAAAGAATATTAGTCATTAAATACCCTCATTATCCGACTGGTTTATCGTGGATTTATTTTATGAGTCTGTCATAGTTGGCGTGTTAACATATGTCGTCTAGATCACAAATTATGAAATACTAATTATTAGTGTATCTAAATAAATCTCGCATAGTAAAAAATGACGGGCAGCGCGAAGCGCCGCCCATCATTAAAACGCTCAAAACCGAACTACGATAATCGTTAAAAGCGTTGCAAAATTCTAGAAATTTGGTACAAATGATTCATAAACGAAGGTGTTGTAAATACCAATTCTGCCATAGCCAATCAATTGACCCTGTGATTGTTGAGCATCACTAAAGGCAGTCACCCCGAATACATATTCACCTTCTAGACTGGGATTGCTTTGAGGACGCAAACCAACAATTACTCTTTTACCTGCGGTAATTGGCGAAGTAAATACAACGGATATAGCTTTAGTATTTGGATCAATAACTGTTTTTGTGTCTACAGGAATACGATCACCTGATGCTTCTTGAATATAAGCTGTAGTGCGATCGCTAGAAAAAGCAATTGCTTCAATGGGATCTTTTTGAGCGATTGTTACCTTTTGCAAAGCTGCACCAGTTTGTTTGGGAACTGCTATTTGAAATGAGTAAGTAACATTGCGAATGTTGGGATCACGCTCAGTTGTATCAACAGAGACAAGATTAGGAACTTGGATAAATCCTGTTGGTGAAGAGGTTGTCAAATCTTGAGCGATCGCACTATTTGTTCTAGGCATTGTGATCGAAATAGCACTCAGGGATAGCCCCATGAGTAAACAGGGAATAGCTAGTCGTTTGAGGTATTTCATATCAATCTCCATGGAAATATTAAGAACTATTACATTTGTTCTCATGAATACATTCTAGCTCAAGAAACTAATAGGAATTAGTAAAATGGAACAGGGTTTAATCACAATATTTGATTGTTTTAATAACTCAAAAAATAGCTATTCTCTCGCGTTATTTACCGTATTTAATAATAAAAATGTCATAGCCTAGTTTCAAAATTAGCGATGAGACAATTATTAAAAATAAATTCCTCACAAATTGACTACCTTTAGATATTGCTAAATTTGCACCAATAAAAGCTCCGAAAATATTACAAATTGCCATCGGGATTCCCAAGTAATAAAGAATATGCTTGCTAAAGCCAAAGTAAATTACAGCAGCTAGATTAGTGGCAAAATTAATTACCTTAGCAGCAGCAGAAGCCGTCAAAAAACTATAGCCAAAGACACTCGTAAAGGCAAAAATCAAGAAACTGCCTGTCCCTGGTCCAAAGAAACCGTCATAAAACCCAATCGTGCTGCCGATCGCAATACTGTAAAAATATTGACGAGATTTACTAACTTTGAGTGATTGTAGTAAACCAAAGTCTTTTTTACTAAAGGTGTATATTGCCACAGCAATTAGTAAAACTAAAATTACAGGACGCATCAAACTAGGATTAAGCAAACTCGTAATTCTTGCGCCTAAAAAAGAAAATACAAAGGCCGTCACCATTGCGGGAATTGTTGTCTGCCAATCAATCTTTTGTTGTTTGGCATATTGATTGACGGCGATCGCCGTACCCGCCATAGATACAAATTTGCTTGTCCCAAGGATGGAAGCGATCGCGGTCTGCGGCAATATAATTAACATTGCAGGCAGTTGAACTAATCCTCCGCCACCTACCACAGCATCAATTAACCCCGCAAAAAAGGCAAATCCACAAAGCGTCAAGATTTCGATAATTTCACTCACTTTAATTTGATAGTCCTAAAAGAGAAATTTTGAAAGCGCGGCTTTGCCGCGCTTTCAAGATACTTCTGTGCATACTGCGATACATATAGCAAAAAAAAAGTTAGCTAATACAAACCCAAACCAGAAGATGAGTTGCGGCGCGAAGCGCCGCAACTCATCTTCTGGTTTTATGTCCTAAGCAAAACTTGCTTTGCTATAACACCAAATTTTTAATCAATTTTTTAAAAAGATTGATTTTTTTACAGCAAGTGACATACTGGCTTTATATACTACGGTAACTACATGATTATACCGTAGATTAAAGCCTCAAATCCAACTGCGACACATCAAAATACAGGTTTCCCATAGCTTTGTAGGTCGTGATTTGGTCGCGTTCAGTAGACTATAAAGACCACTATGCAATATACCTCCTCATCCTCTACTCCTCCTTATCAGTCAAAGCAAACGTCATTTGTAAAGGCGATCGCTCAAGCCAAAGGAATTTTCGACAAGTTAGTGCCTTGGCTATTTCCTATTTTTCTGGTGATTCTGTGGCAGCTTGCAGTGCAATTTGGTTGGCTATCTACAAGAATTTTACCTGCTCCAACTACTGTAGTTTCTGCGGCAATCAAACTAGCGCAAACAGGAGAGCTAGCCACAAACTTTAAAATCAGTGCTTTACGCGCATTAACAGGTTTTGCGATCGGCGGTTCCCTTGGTTTTGTGCTTGGCTTAGTAAATGGGCTATTTACAGTCTCAGAAAAAATTCTCGACACCACCTTACAAATGTGGCGGAATATTCCTAACCTTGCTTTAATTCCTCTGGTGATCCTTTGGTTTGGTATTGGTGAAGAAGCGAAACTATTTCTAGTTTCTAGTGGCGTTCTTTTCCCTATCTATATCAATACTTTCCACGGTATCCGCAGTATTGATAGCGGGTTGATTGAAATGGGCAAGGTCTATGGACTCAATCCTTTGCAACTATTTTGGAATATTGTTCTCCCTGGCGCATTACCTTCCATTTTGGTAGGAGTGCGCTTTTCGCTAGGTATCATGTGGTTATCATTAATTGTTGCCGAGACGATCGCTGCTGACTCAGGAATTGGCTATATGGCAACCAGTGCGCGCGAATTTATGCAAACGGATGTAGTGGTATTTAGCATCATCCTATATGCCAGCTTTGGAAAGTTGGCTGATGTCATCGTCAGAGCTTTGGAAGCATGGTTTTTAAATTGGCATCCTAATTATCAAAAGGTAAAAGCTGCTTAAGTTCCCTTGGGTGTAGTCAGTTAAAAGGGGTTAGGATATGTCGCACTTCGCTCGATCCTAACCATCACAATCACTAAACATTTCTAATCATTGAGTAATTTGTAAATTGGAGTTCTTATGTCAAGTTCTGCAAGAGGCGTAAATCTTGTTGCTAGCGATCTTTGGAAAAGCTTTGGGAAAAACCATGTGCTCCAAGGTTTAAATGTGGAAATCAAAGCGGGAGAGTTTATTTCCATTGTTGGGCGCAGTGGCTGTGGGAAAAGTACTCTCTTACGTGCGATCGCAGGTTTGTCAGCCCCTAGTGCTGGTTCACTTTGGGTAGATGATAAACCTGTCAAGGGAATTAATCCTATTGCACGGGTAATGTTCCAAGAGCCGAGGCTATTACCTTGGAAACGGGTTTATCAAAATGTGGCTTTGGGCTTAGAAAAAGAATCCCGTAGTCGAGCGCGATGGGCTTTGTCGCAAGTTGGTTTAGGCGATCGCGCTAGTGAATTTCCATCCATTCTCTCAGGTGGACAGAAGCAACGAGTTGCCCTAGCAAGAGCTTTAGTCAGCGAACCCCGTTTAATGTTGCTAGATGAGCCCTTGGGTGCTTTAGATGCATTAACTCGCATTGAAATGCAGAGTTTATTAGAAAGCCTATGGCAAGAACAGCAATTTACCGCTTTACTAATTACCCATGACGTTGAAGAAGCTGTTGCCCTGAGCGATCGCCTACTTCTTATAGAGAATGGTCAAATAGGTTTAGATTTAAAAATTGATCTACCTCGTCCCCGTGCCCGTGGCAGTGCTGAGTTTGCAGAATTGGTGGACAAGATTCGTAGCAGAGTAATGAATGCAGGATCTTTTGCCAAAGTGGAAACCATTTCTCAAGTTGCTGCCTAGTAGCCATTACCATCGCCTAACGATCTAGAAATTAGGATGTCTCTCTATTTCTAGATCGTTAAGGACATGCAGGAAAATCAGGAATCGAATTTTTGTGGCGCGGCTTCGCCGCGCCACAAAAATTTAGTTCTTTATTAAATCGCAGAACCCTTATCTACATCAAATACAGGATTATTTCATGACTCGGATTCTCTTAATCGGTGGTAGCCCAATCCATCCCTGTAAAGCACATTCTCTTTTAAACTACGCCAAGTATTTACTAGAAAATCAATTAGACATCTTTACATTACAGATAAATACCCTACTAGTGCGTAGTCTGCTTGCTGAGGATCTTGCCTTGGGACGATATGCGAGTCCTGCCTTGGTATATCCGCGCCAATTGATCGAAGAGGCTGATGGCATCATTATTGTCAGTCCGATCATAAAGGCTGCCTATACAGGTTTATTAAAATCTTTCCTCGATATCCTTCCTAACGGTATTTTTGACCATAAGGTGATTTTGCCTCTAGCGACTAGCCACACCAGTTCGCATTCCTTAGCAATTGACTATTCCCTCAAACCTGTGCTCACAGAATTAGGTGCTACGCATATCTTAAATAGTGTGTTTGCTGTAGAAGAACAAATCAAACACAATCAGACCGAATTAACTACCGATCTGGAACTTTCATTACGTTTGCAAACCTCCTTGCAAGATTTCCTAGAAGCAATCCGCGATCGCCAAAATAAAAAGAATAATCCTAGCAATGCAAAGCTAATTTTGAACATTGCTTAAATCCAAAGCATGTGAAGTCAAGATCTATTCATTCATAGCCAATCACCAATCACCTAACTAATTTTTTACACGAGAAAACTATGACTGCCACAACAGTTAATCCAATTACGCTCTTACATGATCGTTATGGCAATGCTTTTCCCGATGATTTCCTTTGGAATGACCATATTAGCGATCTCTTAACCCACCGTTCGATCCGTTCCTATTTATCTAAGCCTTTACCTAATGGCACTTTAGAAACATTAATAGCGGCGGCTCAATCGGCAGCAAGTTCATCTAATTTACAGTTATGGAGTGTGATTGCTGTTGAAGATCCCGCACGCAAAGATCGCCTATCTGTACTTGCGCGGAACCAAGCTCATATTCGCCAAGTGCCTTTATTTCTAGTCTGGCTTGCGGATTTATCACGGGCAAGAAATATTGCGAATTCCCGCAACGCCACTTCCGAAGGATTAGATTATTTAGAGACATTTCTCACTGGAGCAATCGATGCCTCCCTTGCTGCTCAAAATGCTGTAGCTGCTGCCGAATCTTTAGGTTTAGGAACAGTCTACGTTGGCGCAATTCGCAATAATCCTGAAGCTGTAGCTAAGGAACTCAACTTGCCTCCACTAGTTTTTCCTGTGTTCGGTCTTAGTGTCGGCTATCCCGATCCCGCAAATATTCCTGCTGTGAAACCCCGTCTAGGACAATCAGCAGTTCTTCATCGCGAATCCTATTCCACAGAAGTTCAAGAACAAGCGATCGCTGAATATGATCGCGTTATGACAAATTTCTATCAGCAACAACAGACAGGCGTAAATCTGATTGACTGACAAAAGTAGCAAGAAAGTATACAGAGATTGAATTTGAGTAAAAAAGAGGCGTATGCTGTTTTTTGAAGAAAAAGGAGCATAGGACAAATGACCCAAAACGCCTCACGTATCTATAATGAACTAACAA